>CAWUKE010000060.1:0-11375 GCA_963922935.1 uncultured Alphaproteobacteria bacterium
CATGATCCGGTGCCGGACAAGGCGGTGGGGACGTGGTGGCGGCCTTGGACTTACGGGCGCTGGCGCTAAGGGAGCTTAGGGGCGCTAAGGCTGCTGGCCTTGTGTGGGTATGGTGGGCGTTACCGGTACAGCGGCCTCTAGCTGGTTGAGCAAGCTCGTAAACTCCGCCTGACGTTGCGCCCATTCCGGTTCTGGCGCTTGCGGAAGGCTGGCGGCCGGACGATCGCTCAAAGTGGCTTGCATCACATCGGCAAAAATGCGGGCTGGGATCGTCCCGCCTGTGACGCCGCGCATCGGCGCATTGTCATCATCACCGACCCAGACGGCGAGGGTCAGATCAGGCGCGACGCCCACAAACCACGCGTCGCGATTATCATTTGTTGTGCCAGTTTTGCCGCCAATGTCATGACCGTTTACCCGCGCGGCGCGGCCTGTGCCGTGCTCGACACTATGGATCAGCATCCGGTTCATCAAGCGCAGCTCTGAGGGGTCGAGCACGCGAACCTCGCCCGTCGGTTCCCGGTCATAAAGCGGGGTCCCGTCTGCTGTGGCGATTGAGAGCAGCGCATGCGGTTCGGCCTGATAGCCATGGGTGGCGAAAGGCTGATAGGCGCGCGCCAGATCCATCATCCCGATCCCTTGTGCGCCCAGCGCCAAGCTCGGCAGGGGGCGGAGCCCGTCTAGTCCCAGCGATGCGGCGGTGTTGACGACGGCGTCTCGTCCGACCTGTTCACTTACTCTGACGGCCACAGTGTTCAGGCTTTCCGCCATGGCATCTTCGAGTCGGAGGCGTTGGCCGGAGACGTCGCCGCTAAAATTCTCCGGGGTCCAGCCATCGACGGTAATGCTCTCGTCGATGTCTTCGGCCCAAGGCGAAAGACCGCTGCGCAGGGCGGTCAGATAGACAAAGGGCTTAAAGCTGCTGCCCGGTTGGCGGCGCATCATGGTGGCGCGATTGAATTGGCTAACGCGGTAGTCGCGCCCGCCAACCATCGCCAAGATGGACCCATCCCCATCCAGCAGGACCAGCGCGCCTTGTGTCGCGCCCCGGTCCGGATTGAGGTGACGGTTCACGGCCGCATGCGCAATCTGCTGTAGCTCTGCATCCAAGGAAAGCTGTACGGTCAAATCGCGGTTTGGCACGCCGATCAAGCGTTCAAGCTCGGGCCAAATCCAGTCCACCGCATATTCCGCCGGGTCATTTCGGCGGGGCCGATAGACAGAGACAGGCGCGGCCATCGCTTGGTCTAGCACGCCTTCATCCAGCAAACCCCGGCGATCCATGCCGCGTAGGACCGTGCGCATCCGCGCGGCCGCCCGATCGGGATGATCGACAGGATAAAGGGCTGACGGCGCCTTCAGGAGGCCCGCGAGCATGGCGGCTTCTGAGAGGCTCAACTCTGTTGGCGGGCGGTCAAAGTAGAGATCGCTCGCCGCTTCTAATCCCCACGCCCCGCCACCAAAATACACACGCGAGAGATAAAGGCGGAAAAGTTCGTCCTTAGAGAAGCGTCGCTCCAGCCAGACCGACAGCATCATTTCCTGCGCTTTGCGGGTCAGAGTTTGGTCTGGGGTCAGGAAGACATTTTTGGTGAGCTGTTGCGTCAGGGTCGATCCGCCTTCGACCACGCGGCCCGCGCGCAGGTTCCGCCAGGTCGCGCGCGCTAAGCCGTACGGGTCCACCCCGCTATGGCTGTAAAAGCGGCGATCCTCAGTCGCAAGGACGGCTTGGCGGACATGGGCGGGCAGGGCTTGCAGCGCGGTCGGGGCTTGGGATTGCGCCCCGCGCACGACCAGATCGCGCCCGTAACGATCAATCACTTGAATGGACGGTGGCCGGTTCTGCTCCCACAATCTGGCCGGATCAGGCAGGTCGCCTGAAAGCGAAGCAAAAGCGCCGAGCGTGACCATGCCGCCTAGATAGGCGGCTGTGCCGCCCGCAATCAGAAGACGCCGGGACCAGCGGCTCAGCGCGGGCGGGACTGTGACTGTAGGCAGCGCAAGGCGCATGGGAAATTCGTCCGGTGGCTAGGCGTTCGGATGTCACACCCACGTGGTTAAGACCGGGTTTACGGGCGGCGTGAAAGCGCAGTGTGCCCGCCGCTCGTTTGGGCCTATTTCGGCAGGTCCCCCATCGGTCCGGCCAGGCTATCGCTCGCGCGTTTTGCGCCTTCGCCGCGGCTGATTTCCGTGTCTTTAGCCGGACAGAAAGATAGGACTGTGGCGCCGCGCGCCCGATCTTCTTGGCCGGGGCCGATAAAGTCGAGCGTGCCGTCCTGACGCCGGGCGAGGATCAAATCGAGATTATCGCCTCTGTCGCGGTACAGATCCTCCAACGTGTAAGCGTCTGATAGTTTGGTCACGCGGAAGCGCCAGCCTTCCCACCAATCCTGCGTCAACGCATCGAAACTGCGCCCGCGAGAGGTGAGCGTGCGCCCCCGAGACGTATAGGCAATCCCGATCCCTTCCGCGTCATCGCCTTCCATATGGCTGATCTGGAAGACGCGATTGCGGCCCAGTTCCGGCCCAAATTCGACCGAGACGAGCGCATTATAAGCATCGTTCGGGGTGGCGGCGATGATGTGGTTAAAGGCGCTATGGTCGAGGCTGTAATCGGCGTTTTCAGACAGGACTTCGCCGAAAAATGTCTGATGCCCATCCAGCCGCGCGCCGCGCAGGCGTCGCCAATTCGTGTCTGCGACCAGAACGCTGACGCCCATATCGCGCAACGCTTTGGCCAATCCAAGCGACCAAGGGTTCGCGCCGACGACCATCACGCCGTCGCCTCCGCCTGCGCTGAGGCCCAGCAATTTCGCCAGCGGACCGATACAGAAGCCCGCAAACAAGACGGTCGCGCCGACCAAAGCAAAAGCGAGGGGGACAAACAGCGCGCCTTGAACAAGACCCAGCGCTTGCAGCTCGGCGGCAAAGAGGCCCGCCACGGCCACGGCGACAATCCCGCGCGGTGCGATCAGGCTGATCAGCAGCGATTCTTTCCACGACAGGCCGGAACCAATGGTGGAGAGCATGACCGCGATTGGGCGGACGAGGATCATCATAGCCAGCACAAAGGCCCAAACCCGCAGACCTTGTCGGGAGAAGAAGGTTGAGAGCACTTCAGGCGTCAGCGTCGCCGTGAGCATCACAAAGACGCCAGAGACAAGGATAACCGTGATCGTCTCTTTAAAGCGGCGCATCTCGACAGCGGCGGCGAATTTTAGGTTCGCCATCGTCATGCCCATGGCCGTGACGGTCAGAAGCCCCGTCTCATCGGCGATCGTGTTGGACGCGACATAGACGGCGAGGACCCAAGCCGTGACAACAGGCGCTTTGAGATATTCCGGGATGAGCCCATGTTGAAACGCCCAGGTCAGCGCATAGGCGGACGCAATGCCGATCAAGACGCCAAACACACAGGCAAAGGCGAGCAGGCCGAAAATGCCCATCGCGCTGGCGCCTGTGAGTTGGAAGACGATGATTTTATAACCGACAACGGCGAACAGCGCGCCGACAGGATCGTTCACAATCCCTTCCCATTTCAGCACATTGGCCGGGCGATGTTTAAGGTGCGCCTGCCGGAGCAACGGCATGATCACAGTCGGCCCTGTCACCACGAACAGCCCGCCAACCATTACGGAAATCAGCAAAGGTAGTTGGACGATATGATAGGCGGCGAGCGCGCCTAAGATCCACGCAATCGGCCCGCCAAACAGCACCATGCGCGACACGGCTTGCCTGGCATCGCCCAAGTCTTTGAAGCGCAGGTTTAGCCCGCCTTCAAACAGAATGATCGCGACCGCCAGTCCGATCATCGGGCGGTAAACCTCGCCAAAATCATTGACGGGATCGAGATGGATCGCGCCTAAGAGGTTATGAGCGGCTGAGGCGGCGTCCCAATTTAGGAGCGCACCAATGAGCGGGCCAAAGATCAAGCCCGCAACCGCCATCAGGACGATAGCGGGGCGTTGCAGCCGCCAGGCGAGCCATTGCGCGCCAATGCCCAGAACGCCGATCAGCGCAATTTTGATCGGCAGGCTGGAGGCCACATGATGTCCGGCCTCTGCCGTGGCTGCAAAGATCATAACGGTCCCGTTTGTCGCAACCGGCCCCATTCCCCAATGCAGCGCAGTCGATTTTGAAAAGGCTTAGCGGCGCGAACCCTATCGGTCCAGCGCGAAGGCCCCACTGTTTTGGGTCGGCGTGCGCGCCTAGCCGCGGTTCATCCGTTGCAGATCAAAGCCGATTTCGGTCACGCCGTAATGGCCATTATCATAGTCATCGACATGATCTTGGAAGAAGCCGATCAAGTGATCATAGAGGGCATGGTAGAGCGGCTCTAACGCCGCGTCTGTCACCGCGCCTTCGCCGCCTTCGGGTAAGGGGACGTCCACTTTTGTGCCGTCATGCAGGCGCACATCGATGTGGTCGCCTTCTTTGCGGCACTCCAGGCGCACCCGCATATAGTCTTCATCCTCAGAGACGCGCACCGCGAGGCCAAAGCTGATGGGTTTGAGCGGCAGATAGCCTTTGCCCGCCACGGAAAAGGCGGCGGATTGATAATTCTTAGCGGAAAAGCGCCCTTCTGGCGGGACAAGGAACACATAGGGTCCCTGGTCAGAGAGCCAGCGGTCAAACCCCTCGCAAAGCGTTTCGGCGAGGCTGCGGATCTGCGCGTAATTCTCAAAGCTCTTGCGACCATAACGATTGGCGATCGCAAACAGAGCCTCCGCGCGGCCTTGCGGTGCGTCCGCTGTGTCAGATTCGGATTTCGGGTCTTTAGCCATGGGCTTTCCATGTCAGGCCGCGTCAACTTGTCAAGGATGGGCGCAGCAGGGTGAGGGCCCACGGTTGGCACGCGATTTGAACGGGGAACCGGGATTGGATCAACCGGGGACAGACGTATGCGCCGTTCATTGACACTTACCGCGATAATTTTAGCCGGAGCCAGCCTGTCTGGCTGCGCACAGCTTAGCTCTGTTGGCAACTGGATCAGCCAGCCTTTCCGGGGTGAGTTGCGCGACGCCCCAAAGCCCGATTGGGAAGTGGCAGAGACGACGGAAACGGTGACTGAGGTCCAATATGTCGAAGCGCCAGCGACTTACACGACATCGACGACAACAACTCAGACATTCACCCCTTCGACATCATCAATTTATTACAATGCGACAGGCCCCTTTTACGGGGTGGATGAGCCGTGGGGGCAGACGCAGCGCGTCGCCGTCGCGCCGCCGCAATCTTTATCTTATGTGCGCCTCAATGGTGAAAGCCGGATGAGCGACTGGCAGGCCTGCGAAGCGCTCCACAATGGCTACTGGCGCATTGACGCGGCGGGCGGCCGGATCGATCCGGGCTTTGAAGTCTGCATGCGCAATAAAGGCTATGTGCGCGAAAGCGAACTCGCCATGTATGGCTTTGATATGTCCGACCGCGTCGTTGGCGGCTCTATGACGGCGCGCAGTGCGGGTTATAGCGCAGGCTCTTTTGGCTCAGGCAGCTATACCACAGGCACATACGGCACGATCAATTAGGAGCCGCGCTCAGCCGCCCAAATGGCGTCGAGCCCGGCGCGGTAATCGCTATATTTCGGAGACCAGCCGAGACGCGTTTGCGCGCGGTTGATCGCAACAGATTTGCTTTCGGCGTAAAAACTCTGCGCCATATCTGACACGCTGGGATCATTGAGCGCGACACGCGGCGCGGGCGGCAGGCCAGAAATCTCGGCCGCATAATCCAAGACATCCCCCGGCGCGGCGGGGTGGCCATCGGCGAGGTTTAAGATCTCGCCCGCACAGGGCGCCACAAAACTTAAGTGCAGCGCGCTGATAATATCGTCGACATGAATGCGGTTCACCACATGGTCCGGCGCCTCGACGATGCGTGCCGTGCCATTGCGTAGGCGCGCAAACGGGCTGCGGCCTGGGCCGTAAATCCCGGCGAGGCGGAAAATCTGCGTTTGGGGATAGGCTTCGATCCAGGCGAGTTCGGCGTCCGCTCGTCTTTGTCCGCGCGCAATGCCGGGCGTCGGCGCTTCGCCTTCAAACGCCCAGCCCCCTTGTCGGTCGCCATAGACGCTGGTCGCCGATAGATAGCCGATCCATTTGGCTTGGGTCGGTGTTCCGTCCAACGCGGCTAAGGTAGGGTCGCCCGCTTTGCTTGGTGGGATGGAGACCAAGATGTGTGTCGCCTGTTCGAGGGCGTGCCGCATAGCGGGTTCGCCCAACGCCATTTTGCCGTCGCGGGACGTCGCCAGAACCGTAGCGCCTGCGGCGTCTAGACTGGGGCGCAAGGCGCGGGCTGTGTAGCCTTCGCCAATCAGCAGAAACCGCGCCCCATTCAGGGACGCGTTCGCCGTGGTGAAGGACCGGCGAGGTAACTGTAATGTAACGCGCGGGCGCATTGTGGCGGGCTTATCCTTTCCGGTAAGTGGCGCGCATGACACGACTTTCTTACTGTGTTCTTGCGACGGTTCTCTTTGCCGTGTTGGCGATCAGCCCGACAAGAGCTTTTGCGCAGTCAAATTTGCCGCAAATGGACGAAACGGTTCTGGATATCGAAAGGACCGATACGGACCGCACAGCTCGTCTGGATCAGCGCCATGTCGAGTGCCTTGAGCGGATC
This sequence comes from uncultured Alphaproteobacteria bacterium, assembly GCA_963922935.1. Lineage (GTDB taxonomy): Bacteria > Pseudomonadota > Alphaproteobacteria > Caulobacterales > Maricaulaceae > Litorimonas. The sequence continues at coordinate 6,619 of CAWUKE010000060.1, forward strand.
GCCCAAGATCAGGAACTGGCCTTGGAAGAAGCCATGATCTGGCGCGATCAAGGCGGTGGACGCCGCGCGCGCCACTGCGAAGCGATGGCGCTCTTTGCGCTCGGTTATGAAGGAGAAGCGGCCTCTCGGTTGGACCGGCTTGCGGCCAGCGGTGATGGGGGCAGTCAAGATCACCGGATTAAGTACCGCGCGGAGGCCGCCAACTTCTGGCTGGCAGAAGGCAATGCCAGCCGCGCCTACGCCTCAGCGACAGCAGGGCTTGAGATGGCGCCGAAACATGCAGACCTTAGGATCGCCCGCGCGAGGGCTTATGCGCTCAATGGGCGTCCGGATTATGCGGAAACAGACCTGACAACCGTGCTGGCCTATCATCCGCGTCATGCCGAAGCGCTGCGTTACCGCGCTGATGCCCGCCTGCGCCAAAACCGTCTCGACGGGGCGAAGGATGATATTGAACGGTCCTTGCAAATCGACTTTACCTCTATTGAGACCGCGCTTTTGCGGGGGCGTATCAATGAGGCAATCCGTCTGGCGGCGTTAGAGGAAACGGGCGAAGTCAATGAGGAAGAGGCCGAAAAACTCTCGCAAGAGACATTGGACGACATAAAATAAACGCCCCAGTTTCAAGGCGTTCGTCGCACAGCGTGCGCCCCATCTAAAGAATCCTAACGATCTGCGCCATTCTGGCGCACCTTTGCCGCGTATATAAGTCATGGCGACGCTGGCGCTGATAACGCTGCCCTTATCGGGGCATATCAACCCTATGGTGGCGGGCGCGCGGGCGCTAACCCAAGCGGGTCACCGTCCGATCTTTGTCGGTCCGCCGGACCTTCTCGCCCGTCTTCCTGATGATGTTGCGACCTTTGAAATTGGTGCAGACATATTTCCGCGCGGCGAGCTAGATGCGCAGTGCGCGTGCCTGAGCCGGATGCGACGCTGGTCAGATGTAAAACAAATGCTGGCACTCATCGCGGCGCTTTCGCAGCTTTATCTCGACCGCTTGCCCAAAGCCGTGGACCAGATTGGCGCAGAGGCGATCTTGCATGATCAACTGGAACCCGGCGCCGGGATCGTCGCGCGGGGTCTGTCTCAAGTCGCAGGGCTTCGCCATATCAGCTTGGCCTGCGCGCTGCCGATGAACCGCGATCCGTCTGTGCCGCCCCCTGTGATGGGCTGGCCTTACCGGCCAACCGCTTATGGGCATTGGCTCAATGCGGGCTATTACCGGGTGACCAATTGGCTGCTTCGGGATCAGTCCCGCAGTCTCGCTGTCGGTGCGAAATGGTTCGATTTGTCCAAGCCGGATGTCGGCTCGGATGGTCAACCTTTGCAGGACTGGCAGTTGGTTTGGTCGGTCGATGACGGGCTGTCGCGCACGCATGATTTGGCCCAGGGCTTTGCCTCGTTGGATTATCCGCGCGCCAGACCGCCCGCCTATATTGGCCCGCTGCGGGATGCGGTCAGTCCCTTTCCCGGCCTGGAGGCGATCGACGGAGAGCGAGACGGTCGCCCCCTTTGCTTTATCACGCTGGGAACGTTGATGGGCGGGCGGGCTAAGCTACTGTCAAAAATGGCTCGCGCAGCGCAGCGGGTCGGGCTGCAGCCCGTCATCGTCCATGGGGGGCGTCTCAAAGATGCCTCTCTTTTGGCTGACGGCACAATTGTTCGGGACTATCTGGATCAACAGGCTCTATTAGCCGCGTCAGAAGCCGCGATTGTCCATGGAGGATATAATAGTACGATGGATGCTGTCGCGGCAGGCTTGCCCTTTGTGACGGTCCCAATCGCTTTTGATCAAAGTGCGATTGCCGCGAGGATTGAGCGCGCGCAGATTGGGCGCGTTGTCAAACGGGCCGGGCCGGATTTGGTCCAGCGTCTTGCCTTTGGGCTATCAGATGCCGCCCGAGACGAGCGGATGCGGGCGGCACGTCAGCAGATGCGGTCTGAGGTTATGGCCGCGTCCGGAGTGAACGGGTTAGTAGCCGCTGTGAATGACGCGCTGAGCGGGCCGTCTTGGCATCCGACCGACAAGCCGTTCCGGTCAATGGCTACGCCAGCCAGACGGTATGACAGCTTCCCTGAAGCCGCTGAATAGACGCGAAAGCGCCAGTTTAGATTTTCTCTGACACGCGAATGGCGGCGTGACATCCGGCGCGGATGACGCGGGACAGCAGCCGATAGGCCGGCGCTTCCTGCGCGCCGCCTTCAATGGCAATATCGCGGTGGTGCAGTTCGTCTTCGCGGAATTCGCGGAAGGTTGCGGCTAGCTCCGGGTCGTCTTGCTCAACGGCTTCGGCCTGTTTGGCATAATGCTGTTCAATGACCGTTTCGACGGCTTCCGTGCAAGCATGGGCGGCCTTTTCGCCCATCAGGGCGGTGGCGACACCCAGACCATAGCCCGCCATATTCCAAAGCGGCATCATGGCCGTGGGGCGGACTTCGCGTTCGACGAGGAGGCGATCAAAGGCGTCCAGATGCTTTTGCTCTTCATCTTTCATTTCGCCCAGCTGTTCGGCCATCTCTGCGGTGCGGGGGCTTTGTTTGAAGACGGCTTGTTGCCCGCGATAAATCGCAACAGCGCCATATTCTCCCGCATGATCCACGCGAAGCATTTCCTCAATCGCGCGGCGGGCGCGTCCGGTTAAGCGGCGATTACGTTGCGGTCTGGGTTTCATATCTCTTCGTCTTTCTCACTAAGCCAAGTTTGGCCACACCCAGCGCCCCGGCCAGAGACAGAAGCGCATTCCACGCTGCCATGGACAGGCCGAGGAAACGCCACGTCACATCCGAACAGCTGGGCCCGGCGATCGGCTGATCTAAAACCGCCAGTGGGTCCTCTAGATTATACGCGGTTGTCCCGCCCGGTGTTCCTGCGGCGCATTGTTTCGGGCCTTCCAGCACGCCAAATTCGACCCCGACATGATAGCTTGCAAGGCCTGCGCTCAACAGCAAGGCCAATATCAAAAGAGCGAGGCTAAAGCCACTGGGTAAAAAGCGGGGGCCAAACAGAGCGCGGAAGGCGATGATAGCGACGGCGATGCCGATCACGCCCATATGGGCATAGCGCTGCCAGTAGCACATGATGCAAGGCGCATAGCCAAAGCCATATTGGAAAATCCAAGCCCCAACCAGCAATCCGAGCGACAGAGCCCCGCCAAAAAGGGCGGCTCGCACATCGGGCGCGTGCAAGGGGGAATTGTCCGGTAGGCTCGCCATCGGCCTCTATATAGGCATCGTCTGTCTGGACGTCATCTTAATCCTGCGGCTTTGGCGTGAGGCGTAATGACCGTAAGAGTCGTGAAAATCCCTGAAAATCCCTGAAAACCTCTGGCTTGACTGTGAGGAAGGCTTGTCTGGCGGATGACAACAGGTTTAACTTCGCTTTAAATTCCCTCCATCTAGGTCTGGCTTAAATGTCTACCGAATTGTCATCCGCTTTGTCTAAGACAGACATATTGCCCAGCGCGAAGGGCGTCGGGGCTCGGTTGCGCGCACAACGCGCGGCACGCGGCTGGGATATTCAAGAGGCGTCCAAATATTCCGGTGTCAAAGCGCCGTTCCTTTCCGCCATTGAAAAAGGCGAGACCGAAGCCCTGCCGTCGATCGGGTATGTGCTCGGCTATGTCCGATCCTATGCGCGCGTGCTGGGTTTGGACGAAGCTAGTTGTGTAGCCGATTATAAGCGCGAGCTAGAGGCCGGGTCAGCCAAGCGCCCCCGCGGTATTCCGCATTTTGTGCCGACGCGACGCTGGCGCATCCCCAAAGGCAGTGTTCCAGCGTTGGGCGTTGTGGCGGCTGTTGTCATGCTGGGCAGTTGGTACGGTGTACAATTGGACACACAGGCGGCCAATTCGCCTGTTGCGCCCGTCGTTTTAGAGGCCCAAGACATTCCTATCAGTGCCGCGACACCCGATACGATTATCACGGTTCAAGCCAACGCGCCGAGCTGGGTCAGCTTACAAGATGCGCGCCGACGACTTGTGGTCAACCGGGTTTTTGTCACGGGGGAGCGCTGGCAAGTCGAACGGGGCAGCGCTTACACCTTGTCCGTGCGCGACGGCGGGGCGATTGAGCTGTTTATTGGTGAACGCTCTCTGGGCGCGCTCGGCTCGCAAGGTGAACCCGTCCGGGACTTTGCACTGCAAACTGTGCAATAGGGCGACTGCGCAAAGCGGGCCCGCGGGCCAAAACACCGCCTTTAATCTGTCATGCTTTAGCGCTAGGAAGCGCTTATGAGTTCGCAGCCTACCTCCCTTCAAGCGGTTCGTCCGTGGCGCACGATTGAACGGCGCCTTTGCCGGAAAATTCACGTGGGATCTGTGCCTGTGGGCGGGGACGCGCCGATTGCAGTGCAGTCCATGACCAATACGCTGACCCACGATGTCGACGCGACGGTCGCGCAGATCAAGCGGTTGGAAGATGTGGGCGCGGATATTGTCCGCGTCTCTGTGCCTGATCCGGATAGCAGCGCAGCGCTGCGGGCCATTGTCGATCAGGTCAATGTCCCGCTCGTCGCGGATATTCACTTCCACTATAAGCGCGGGATTGAAGCCGCTGATGCGGGTGCGGCCTGCCTGCGCATCAATCCGGGCAATATTGGCGGGCGGGACCGCGTGCGCGAAGTCGTCGCGGCCGCCCGCGCCAATGGCTGCTCCATCCGTATTGGCGTCAATGGCGGCTCTTTGGAAAAAGAACTGCTCGAAAAATATGGCGAGCCCTGTCCAGAGGCGATGGTCGAAAGCGCCCTCTTTCATGCG
>CAWUKE010000061.1:0-11328 GCA_963922935.1 uncultured Alphaproteobacteria bacterium
ACCAGTTCGCGATAGCTCACGACCTTTGGGTCATAAATCACTTCGGCGGCTTCATAGTGGCCGGTCTCGGTGTAGCTGACGGTCCGATAGTCCGGATTATCGAGCGTTCCGCCGGAATAGCCTGAAATCACCTCCAAAACGCCGGGTACGCTTTCAAAGTCTTTCTCGACACACCAGAAACAGCCGCCCGCGAAGATGGCCGTTTCAAACCCTTCGGGTGCGTCGGACATATAAGGCGCTTGCGGCCCTGAGACAGCTGCGGCGACTTGGGCGGCGGGTTCGCTGGTCATGGCGTCAGTTTGCGCGACGGTCTGTGTTTCGGCGCAAGCGGCAAGGATAAAAGCAGCAGCGGTGAGAAGGACTATGCGTGTCATGTTATTCCTTATGACGTTTGGGGTGTTTGGCTTCCAATGACGTTTCCTTGAGCGCGCCGTTACGCGGCTTCACGCGCTTCCTTATAAGCGGCCAGAACGCGCTCTCGTGCCTGCTTATGATCGACGATGGGTTCAGGGTAAGTCTCGCCCAGCTTCACCCCCGCTTGGTCCAAGACCGTTTGCGGGGCGGTCCAAGGCTGATGAATATATTTCTTCGGCAGGTCTTTCAGTTCTGGGACCCAACGCCTCACATAATCGCCGTTGGGATCAAATTTTTCACCTTGGCTAAACGGGTTGAAGACACGGAAATAAGGCGCGGCGTCGGCACCTGTGCCTGCCACCCATTGCCAGCTCGCCGCGTTGGAAGCGTGATCAGCTTCCAAGAGCGTGTCCCAGAACCAATCCTCACCATCGCGCCAGTCAATCATCAAATGTTTGATCAGGAAGCTCGCCACCACCATGCGGACCCGGTTATGCATCCAGCCCGTTTCGTAAAGCTGGCGCATACCGGCATCGACAAAGGGATAGCCCGTCTGTCCTTTGGCCCAGCGATCCAAGACCTGCTCATCATGTTCCCACGCCATCGTATCATAGCCTTGGGCGAAGTTTTTCGTCGCCAGTTCGGGATTATAGAACAGCAATGTGTAGGAAAATTCCCGCCAACCGATCTCTGTCAGGAATTTTCGGGATGTAAATTCATTATCCTTACAGGCATCCCAAATCTGACGCGGGCTGATTTCGCCGTGCGCCAGGTGAGGGGAGAGGCGGGACGTTAGGTCTTTGTCCGGGCGGTCCCGCCCGTCCGCATAGTCCTCAATGGGTCCTGCTAAGAAGTCCTTTAAACGCGCCATTGCGCCCGCTTCGCCGGGCGTGTGATAGTCCAACATCTTTGAGCCCCAATCGGGCTTTGTGGGGAGCAGTGCCCAACTCTCAAGGTCGTCTGATCCAACATTCCCCGGCAAGCAGTCGAGCGTGTCAGGGGCGGGGATAGGATCATCGACCTCCAACTGCGCCTTCGCGGCGCGCCAGAACGGGGTGAAGACGCGGTACGGTCCGCCGGATTTTGTCGTGACTTCCCACGGTTCGACGAGCAGATTGGCTTTGAAGCTCTCAACCGTCAGGCCTTTTTCTTTGAGGGTGGATTTGATCTCCGCATCGCGATCACAATCCGGTTTGAGATAGCGGCGGTTCCAGTAGATGGCTCCAGCGCCGCTTTCTTCGATCACTGCATCAAAGACGTCTGCGGCTTTGCCTTTGCGCAGGATGAGGCGTCCGCCGCGGTCTTTAATACTGTCTTCGAGTGCCTTCAGTGAGTGATGCAGCCAGACTTTCCGCGCGCCGCCCGGTTGCCGCGCCGCATCCTCTTCTAAGATATAAAGCAAGATGAGTTGGCCCCCGCGTTCGGTGGCGGCGTGGAGAGCCGGGTTATCGGCCAGGCGCCGATCTTCGCGAAACCAGACAATGGAAGCAGACGTGTTAGACATGTTCACTTTACGCATCAGCGCTGGTCAATGTTTCACGTGAAACACAAGGATGTCAGCGACGTTTTGAAGCCGACACGTCTTTAGCGGTTCTGCTGTCCATCATCGACGATAATCACGGTTCCGGTGACGGCGTGGCTCTCTGGATCGACGAGGTAAAGCAGCGTGCTATCCAGCCAATCCGGCGTGGGGACACGCCCGCGCCGGGTGGAGGCGGCGAAGTCTTCGGCCTGTTCGCCCGCTCTCATGCGTTGCGCCATGCCGTCGGTCATCTCTGATTTTACGAGGCCGGGCGCGATTGCATTGACGTTGATGTGAAAGCGTGACCATTCCACAGCCAGTGTTTCGGTCATGCGCGCAATCGCGGCTTTTGATGTACTGTAAAGCGCCGCGCCATTGCCGTCATATTGATAGGCGGCGATACTGGCGATGTTCACAATACGACCCGGGCGCTTGGCTTTGATCAGGCGTTTCGCCACCTCGCGCGCGAGCAGGAACGGAGCTGTCAAATTGATCGTCATGAGCCGATCCATGAAGGCGGGGTCCATTTTCGTGGCCAACTGCCCGTCCGCAATCCCCGCATTATTGATCAGGATCGTCGGTTGCCCGAGAGCGGCTTCGACTATTTCGGTCAGAGCTTCGACTTGAGCCATATCGGACATATCGGTCGGGACCGATAGAGCGGTCCCGCCCTCGGCTTCGATCTCGGCCTTTAAGGCCTCCAGCCGATCAACGCGTCGCCCAGCAATCGCCACCTTCGCGCCTTGTGCCGCTAAGACTTTGGCAAAGCGCCACCCCAACCCTGACGTTGCCCCTGTGACGATGGCGATGTCGTTGGAAAGGTCGATGCGTTGGGCAATAGTCATTGTGTTAAGCTAGTGCTGCCAATAAAAAAGGCCAGCCTTCCGGCTGACCTATCAGGGATATGTGGAGGGTCTCTCGTCTTTAGTCCTGACCGCCCCCAATATAGTCAGAGGCGCTACGTTTCGTGCCAGTTGCCTCGCGGTCCTCTCGCGATTGGCGCATGCGCTCTAAGGGGCTGAGGTCTTCGCGAGACCGGGCCGTACGGGTTTCACCGTCGGCTGCCGCCGCGCCACTTTGCCCACTGTCTGATCCATCTGAACCCGACTGAGCGCCGTTCTGTCCGTTCGCTGCTGAGGCAGATCCGTCTTGGCCTCCAGCTGACGCGCTTTGGGTCGTTCCTTGAGCGTCGCCTTGACCGTCAGATTGGCCCTCGCCTTCAGCATTGGCAGAGGCTTCACCGTCGCCATTTGTCTGGCTTTGCCCAGCGCCTGCGCCACCGGGCGTCCCTTGTGGTTGTGTACCAGCACCGGCTGGGTTGCCGGATGGCGCTTGCCGAGCGCCACTTCCAGTTCCGGGCTGTGATCCCGTTCCGCCTCCAGACCCGACTCCAGATCCGCCCCCAGATCCCCCATTGCCCATTCGGCCCGCTTTAATAGCGTCCATAATTTCTTGCAGTGTGGCGGTCGAGCCGCTTTGGCTTCCTGGCGCAGGGGCGGTCCCATTGCGACCTGTCACGGCGACTTTATTGGGTCCGCCTTGGCTCGGCGTATCCGCCTGTCCGCCAGCGCCTTCCATATCGGTCGTAATGACTTCCCACGCTTCTTTTTCGTCCTGCATCAGGGCCGGATCATTCTGCGCTTCTTCGGAGGGGACATATTCCGCATCGCTAATATTGCCATCCGGGCTTTCAGCGATGGCCTTCGCCCGTTCGCGCATCAGATGCCTGCGCGAGTCGCTAGGAAGTCGCTCAACCGGTGAGACAGGTTCGACATCGATAATCGTCCCAAGACCGTTACCATTCGTGGTCCGGTTCGGGGTGAAGATATCCGAATCCCCGCTCTTCTTACGGGACTTGCGCCAGTCTTCTTCAGACTGATCGGTCTGATCTGTGACCTGCGCATAAGACAGGCTGGCCGAGCCGAGCAAAAGCCCGGCGGCAAGGGTTGCGGCGATGAGAGTTCGCGTCATCATAACTGTCCTCTACCGTATTCCGCCTGAACAGACCATGAGTAACAGGTTCAGAGGATTTCAGCCGTCTATGCGCCGAACAACGCGGAAACCGGTAAAATCATTCCGGTCGCCACGGCGCAGCATTTGCCGCGCTGTAAAGCGCAGATCATCAGGCCCTGCAAACCAGGACCCGCCGCGCACAGCCCGCTGGCCGCAAGACCCGCGTGAATCCGCACTTCCGTCCACGGGCGCATCGCGCAGGTTCAGCGTGTTACAATCCAGGGTCCATTCCTGCACATTCCCGACCATGTCGCGCAGGCCAAAACTATTCGCGTTGAGCGTGCCTGCGGGCAGCGTTCGACCGACGCCGGGGTCCGTGCAAGCGGCATTCGCCCAAGCAACAGACGTTTCCTGATTAGCGCCATTGGCGAACGCACATAGCGCTTGAAGCGATCCGCCCGGATAGACGTTGTTGCTGCCGGCACGGGCCGCATATTCCCATTCCGCTTCTGACGGCAGGCTGTAGCGTTGCCCTGTTTCTTTGGACAGCCAGCTGGCATAATCCTGCGCATCGGCGAAGCTGACATTGATCACGGGGCGCGAGCCGCGACCCCAGCCATTATCAGACGGGCGAGAGGAGCAGCCGCCCGCCGCGACACAGGCGTCAAATTGGGCAAATGTGACTTCAGTGACACTCATCGCAAAAGGAGCAGAGAACTGAACAGGCCGCGCCGGTTTTTCATTGGCGCGGGCCTTATCATCTGTGTCAAGCGCCCCGAGCGTGTCGTTGCCGCCGGGCAGTACCATCAGCGTGGGACAGCTGTCGCAATCGCTAAACGTCCGGCCTGGGGAGGGGCGCAAGCGTTCGATAGCGGCTATGGCCTCCGCCGCATATTTGCCTTGCGGGAAGGCATTCAAATATTGCTCGTAGCTCTGCGCGCGGTTAGCGGCTTTGGCCGATGCCCAAGCCGCTTCATCAGCAGCCGCGGCTTGGAGCGCCGCAATCCGGTTGCGAGCTTCCTCAGAATTCTTTGCGGCGGGGTAAGCCTCCAGATAAGTCTGATAGCTCTCCACCGTATTCTCGCGCGCGGCGGTTTCCCAGGCGCGGGCTTCGGCTTCGGCGGCTTCGCGGGCGGCCCGTTGACGAGCATCTTCAGCGGCTTTGATCTCTGCGATGCGGGCGCGGGCGGCGTCCGCGTGAAGGCCTTCCGGCCAGGCTTCTAAATAGTCTTCATAACCGCGAACCGTGTCGGCCTCTTGAGCTGTCGCCCAAGCTTCATTGTCGAAGCGGTCGATCTGTTCTTGAGCGTCCTCTTTGAAGCGCCCGTCTGGCCAGTTTTCCAGGTACTCACGATATCCGGCTAGCGTGTCTTTTTCGAGTGCCGCCACCCAAGCCGCTTCATCGGCGCCCATTTCTGGCGCTTCCGATGGTTGTTCAGCGGGCAGGTCGATCCGCGCCCGATCCTCGGGAAGGTCGTCCGAGACAACAACTTGTGAGGCGAGCCAAATCCCACCCGCCGCAATCGCGCCGAGGAGCAAGACATAAAGCGCGTAGCGCCCCAATGGCGCGCGCTCTTCCTGAACGTCAAAATCGTTGGAGGGCGGTTCCCAGTCAGCCATCTATTCCGCGACCTCTTTCAACGTTGCTGGAGCAGGCGGTGTTTCATCCCCCAACCGCAGGATTAGATTATCGATCGTATATTGCCCCGCCGCGTTAAGGGCGCGTTCCTCTTTAGATTGCACCATGCTTTGGATCAGGACGAGGACGGCTGACATGATCAGGGCAAGGAGCGTGGTCGTGAAGGCCACGCCGAGGCGTTGGGTGACTTGGTAGAGAAAGTCATCGGCTTCGGCATTGGCCGGGACGCCCGCATATTGCAGGGCGAACATAATCCCCATGACCGTCCCGATAAAGCCCAAGCTGGGGATCAACCACGTCAGGTAGCGTAGGATCGAATAGCGTAAATCAATCTCGTGCATGTAAAGATCCAGCGAGGCATTCATGACACCGAGCGCTTGATCCTTCTGTCCGCTCATCCGGTACTGGTCGATCGTCCGGCCAATGAGTCGGGGCAGGAAGGCGTTACGCGCAAATTTCCGACTGGCGATGCTGTCCCGGATTTTGCCCAGCACGCCCATGTCAAGCGAGCGCCCGTCAGTCGGGAGGTAGCCGCGTGCAAGCTGGCTTTCTTCGTCTTTGGCCGCGGACCAACGCAAAACCAACTCACCAAAGCCAATAAACAAGGCGACCCACATGATGTTCTGGACTGTAAAGGGCCAGAAGCTCGCATCGCTGTCGAGTAGGATTTCCTGCAAGGCTGGACCTGTCGCGACCTTGATGATCCCAATAACAACGATGGCCGCAACGATGGCGACAAGAAATGTAAAAGCGCGTTTGAGCAAATTATCTGTCTGGTTCATATTGCCTTACCCCTGCGCGATTTTTTCAAGCCTGTCATTAGTCGCACACCCCTTTGTCAGAACTGGCGAGCGCCATAAACTGCCCGCCATTATCCGCGGCGAGCCGTTCCATAAATTCGACGGTGCCTTCATAGTCAAAATAGTTGCCGACGACGACAGTATGGATTTCCTTTCGCCCGCCATTCATGCGGGTCAGCTCTCGGACCAAACGTTCGGGCGTCAGGCCATTATTGGCGCGCGGGTTGGGTAGGCCATCTGAGACGAGGAAGATGGCGTCACCCGGTCCGTTGATCAATTTCTGAAACGCATCCAGCATGGAGGCCGAGCCCCCAAATTGTCGGATGAGGCCTTGGGCGAAGGATTTCGCTTGGCTTTGCGAACCCGCTGCATTGATGTTGCGAAGACCGCCACCCGTCGGCCAACCTTGTGTGCGTGGACCGCTATCCGTCTGTTGGAAGCCGACAATGCGCAAGGCATGATTATCTTGAAGACTATCGATAATCCGGTCCATCGCCCGCCCGACACTGGCTTCGTGTCCGGCCATGCAGCGGTTCATATCCAGCGCAATGGTTATATCGTCCTGCGCCGTTTTCATGCCGAGAAAGCGGAAGGTGACCGTGGCGGGCTTGGGGCTTTCTGTCGGGGCCGGTTTGGGATCGGGGATTGGCTCGGGGACGGGTATCGCCCGGATCGCCTCGGCCTGCTTTTCACGCAGAGCGGCTTCGGCAGCGCGTAGGCGTTCAAGGAGTTTGTCCGCGTCAGACCGTATGTCCGAGACGGCTTGGACAGACGCGGCGCGTTTGGCCTCGAGCGCTTTTTTCTGTTCCGTTGTTTCAACGGAGGATTGCTCGGCCGCGCGAAGAAGGTCCGCAATCGCATTGTCGGGCGTGCGTTCTTGCACCTCTTTCTGGTAATAAGGCAGCAGGATAATGGCGAGCAGGGCGAACGCCCCCATGGCGGCGGCGAACAAGTCGACCGCCGAGAGGCTGAAGACATTGACCTCTCTGTCGGCGCGCCTCTTCATCCCTCTGTCTCACCCATTATCGGGCCCGCCCAACAAAGTCGCCGCGATTATTATTGGCCAGTTCCTGCAGGAACAGCGTGAGGCGTGGGTTAGAGGTATAGTCCCCGATCGCCACCGTATGAATTTCGGCGCGGCCTCGATTACGGCGCGTGATATTGTTGACGATCTGACCGGGATCGCCGTCATCCGGCGCACCATCACTGATTAAGATCACGGCTTCCGGCTGAACGTTGAGCGCGCGAACCAAAGCGTTTTGCGTCGGTGTTCCCCCGCCAAACTGACGCGGTAGACGGCGGGCAAAAGTGAGCGCACCATTTACTTCGCCGGGCGTCGCGCGGACGAGCTGTCCTCCGGGCGGATAGACGCTAAAAGTCGGCCCCCCGCGATAGCCTAATATGGCAAACCGATTATTGGGCTGCATTTGGCCCAGCATTTCTTCCAAAGCGCTGACAACATTGCCTGTATGGGCGCGCATCGACCCGCTCATGTCGACAACGATCATGACGTCGCGCTTATCTGTTCCGATCCCTAGAATAGAAAATTCTTGCCCAGACCCCGTACTGCGCGGTGGGTTGGGAATAGGGTCGGGTTCGGGGACAGGCTTCGGGATGGGCGGCGGATCGGGAATTTGAATGTCCGCGGTTTGCTGCTGCACTTCGCGGATCTTGGCCTCGATCTCGCTCATTTCCGTCTCGGTCGTTCGGTAGCGTTTATCGAGCAGGCGGATTTCGGCTTGAATCGCCCGAATTTCCGCCATCTCTGTCTGGGTTTCAGAGGCGACCTTGCGGCGACGTTCGACCTGTTCCTCCAGTTCTTCGAAAGAGACGTCAGTCCCCCCGAGTTTATAATAGGGAAAGAGAACCAACACGATAAGGATAAAGGCGCCAAGCGCGGCTGCAAACAAATCCAGCGCAGAGATCGAAAAGACAGCTATGTTCCGCTGACGGGATTTCACGTAGGTCTAATAACCCCGTCCGCCCAAAATGCGAACCAAAGAATAAAGCCGTTCGACACGGGCATTTTCGCGCGCTTCCGCCTCCATTTGACGGGAAAGGGCGATGGCGTCTTCGAAGCTTTCCGTGTTGACTCCTTCATTCACCATATCATTGGACGTGGCGAGCTTGGTATCGAGATCACCCATATAGAGCGCTTCCAGATCCCCGACTTCATCTTCAAAACCGGTAAATTCGATATCGTCGCGTTCCGTGATCAGCGTAGCTGTGTAAGTCTCAACCGCTGCTCCGCCGCCCAAACGGTCCAACGCTTCCGCCAGGATTTGACGCAAATAAAGCGCGTCTTCGCGAATATAGAGATCAGCTTCGGCCAGAGCGGGATCAAACGCCACTAAGCTATCCACTTGGCCTTTGACAAAAGTTCCGCAAAGCGCGTCAAAATAGGCCAGATGCGCCATGCCAGCCACAGACTGTGCCGGCGCCGCCTGACGTAAAACAGGATCAGCAATATCCTCGACCACGTCCATCATCGGCCAATCGGCGGGTAGGCGGCGCGTTTCGTTCTCCGCCATGAAATCTGCCATGGTCGCGGCAAGGTCTGGCGTAATATCTTTGGCGAGTTCCTGGCTGAGGCGGAAGAAGATGTACCGGCTCTCAATGCCCTCATCGGGAAAGCCCTGCATCATGGTGACACATTGCTCCGCCGCTTCAGCGGAAGGCGCTCCCGGCAGGGTCGTTTCCGCGAAGGCGGGCGTTGCGCTAAAGCCGAAAAGGGCAATGGAGCTGAGCAACCAGGCTTTCATTTTAACTCTTCCGATCTCCTAATCTAAACGGCGAAGCGACCACGGTTCCATCCGGTGCCGCCCCTATATCTTGCCCCTCCCTATAACGGCGTAGCTGAATAGAGCCTGAGCGTTCGATCCGCATCGGCCCGTTGGCCTCACCGCCCATAAAACTGCCCTCTAAGGCGATTGAGCCGTTCTCTGCGCGGACAATTCGGTAGCCGGGGCCGTCCGCCAGCCCATTTCGGGCATAGCCGTAATGCTCCATCAAGGTGCCGTCTGCGGTACGGAAGATGCCGACGCCAGAACCATTAGCCAGCCCATTTTCGCAAGCGCCCAACCACGTCCCTGTGCCTTGTGGTCCCGTATAGCGGCACCGAGTGGCGACAGTGTCGAGGGCGCGTTGGTTTTCGGAATAAAGCTCAGACAGCTTTGTTTTTAAGTCTTCAAAGCGGATTGCCGTGATGGTTTCACTACTGTCGATGAGGTCGACTTGAACTTCGGTCGACGCATTAAGGGCTGGAACGACCGATTGAATATAATTTTCGCTCACGCCCTTTGAGAGGCGGTTTTGGCGCATGGCTTCTGTCGCCGAGAAGATAGCCGCCTGGATCATGGCGTTTGCGGCGATCTGCTCGCCGCGACTATTATCCTCTTGGGAGGCAACAGCGACCCCGCCAATTGCTGACGCGATAGCAGCGGCTGTTGCGATATTTTGCTGGCGGGCCAGATAGCGTCGACGCTCTATGACCCGATATTCTTCTTGAAGCATTTCTTGGACCTGCGCGCCCATTTCGCCATTGATCACCCCGTCATAAAGGCGAAGGCTTTGCACGGAGAGATATTTCTGCTCCGCTTCCAAAAGACGGTCCGCATAGCGTGCGCGGGCTTGAAAATCCGGGGCCTCGCTGCCGACCAGAGTCAGCGCGGCCAGACTGTCATCATAGCCGGCAATGGCGTCAGCGCGTTTGAACATGGCGGCTTTGGTCGCGTCTGTTCGATTGATAAGATCGACGACCTGATTGGCAAAACCGTTGGTAAAGGGTGCCTCCAGAATATCTGTCGAGGTTCTGTCCAAAGTCTGGATTGCAGGGCCTTGTAATTGGATTTTTTCAATAGGGTAATCGCGCACAGACGCAGACGTGGTACGCGTGAGAGGCGATGCCGCGACACGCATACGGGCTTCGCCGCTAATCTGGGCGATGAAGTCTAACTCTGGTACGCCCGCGTCAAATCGGCCTTCTTCCAAAGTCGCCGCATCAGTCAAGCCTTGTGCCCGGTTCGTCCCGGCGGCGGCGCTTCGGATCGGCGATGAGGCAAGCAGCACCCCTTCCGTCGCAATAGACGCGCGCGGGTCTGTTCTGACGCTGACAATCGGCGTGACTAGATCGCCAAAGGTGAGCGGCTTGCTGCCCATCATCGCGTCTAAATCCGGGTATGTATAAGCGGTAAAGTCAACCGTTACAACACTCGGCAAGCTTTCAGCTTGGGTCATGGGGACACTGGTTAAGCTTCCATCATCGGCAAGCGTGACTTCATGCGGCGAGAGCAGAACAGAATGTTCGGGCAGGCGGGCCGCAAGCTCTCGATAGAGGCTCATGGCAAAGTAGTTGGACTTCAGGATGACGCTGTCAGCCAGGGCGCCGATTTCAACAGGATCGCCACTGACAGGCTTGCCGCCGAGGGCGTTTTCGCCAAAAGCCCGGGTGAAATCTTGTTCTGCGGCACTGTCGACAAAGGCGGGATAGCGGACGATCGCCAGAACGGTTCCGGCTGGCGCTTGCTGATTTAACGCGACCTCCGGCCCGCCGCGCAGGGCCGATTGTTTGACACCGGTCGCCGTAGACGCACATCCCGTACTGATCAACGCGCCCCCCATTAAAAGGCTGGCAGACAAAGACCGGAAGGATCGACGCATGGGCGGCTCCGCGATAAACGTTACAACATTAGCTAGCGTGTAAAGCGCTAGCCTGTCCAACCTTAATGGAGCCTGAGGCGTTTAGCCGTCGCTTTGCAGCGACTTAAGCTGCGCAAACAGGCCGCCTTTCTGACGTAGCTCGGCCTCTGTGCCCGCTTCTACAATGCGTCCCGCATCCAGCACATAAATGCGGTCTGCCCCTGCGATAGTTGACAGACGATGCGCGATGACGAGCGTGGTGCGCCCTGCACAAAGCCGTTCTAAAGCGGCCTGAATTTTCGCTTCTGATTGGGCGTCCAGCGCGCTGGTGGCCTCGTCTAGCAGTAAGATAGGCGCATCACGAAGGAGGGCGCGGGCGATAGAAAGTCGCTGCCTTTGTCCCCCGGAAAGTGTGTCGCCAT
>CAWUKE010000062.1:0-10912 GCA_963922935.1 uncultured Alphaproteobacteria bacterium
CCTTTCCAGGTCAATAAAGCCTCTATGATCGCCAAAATCGCCTCACTCGTGAATGAAAAGCGCATTGAGGGCATTTCTGGCGTTCGGGACGAGTCTGATCGGGTCGGGATGCGGGTTGTGATCGAACTCAAGCGCGATGCGAATGCGGATGTGGTTCTTAATCAGCTTTATCGCTTTACCCCGATGCAGCAGAACTTTAGCTCTAATATGCTCGCGCTGAATGGCGGCAAGCCGGAGCAGATGAATGTCCGGCAAATGCTCGAGGCTTTCCTCTCTTTCCGTGAAGACGTTATCGCGCGTCGGACCAAGTTTGACCTCGCGAAAGCCCGCGACCGCGCTCATGTAATCGTAGGCCTGGCCACAGCTGTCGCCAATATTGATGAGATCATTCGTTTGATCCGCAGCAGTGCTAATCCGGCAGAAGCCCGCGCAGCCCTGACGGGTCGGAATTGGCCAGCCCAAAGCATGGGGGCACTCATTAAGCTGATCGCTGATCCACGCTCCCGCTTGCAGGATGATGGAACGATCCGCCTGACAGAGGAACAAGCGCGGGCGATCCTCGATCTTCGCCTGCAGAAGCTCACGGCGCTGGGCATGGAAGAGCTGACGGACGAAGCTGAAAAGCTCGCGGCGCAGATCACAGACCTTCTGGAAATTTTGCGCTCCCGCGATCGTGTGCGGACAATCATTCGCGAAGAGCTGACCGAGGTCCGCGACAAGTTTGCAACACCGCGTCGCTCTGAATTTGTCGATGGCGGTTTTGACTTTGACGATGAAGACCTGATCGCTGTCGAAGATATGGTCGTGACCGTGACCAATGGTGGTTATGTGAAGCGGACACCGCTCGATACGTATCGGGCGCAGCACCGTGGCGGTAAAGGCCGGTCCGGTATGCAGACGAAGGACGAAGATTTCGTCACGACGGTCTTTGTCGCCACAACCCATACGCCGATCATTTTGTTCTCCAGCACGGGTATGGCTTACTCTCTCAAGGTCTGGAAACTGCCGCAAGGCGGGGCGGCGACACGCGGGCGCAGCTTCAACCAACTTCTGCCTTTGGACGCAGAGGAACGGGTCACATCCATCATGGCGCTTCCAGAGAATGAGGAAGATTGGGCCTCGCTGGATATTATGTTCGCGACTAAATCAGGCGGCGTGCGTCGCAACAGTTTGGCCGATTTCACCAAGATCAACCGCAACGGTAAGATCGCGATGAAGCCTGATGAGGATGACGGGATTATCGACGTCCGCTTCTGCTCTGAACAAGATGATATCGTCCTAACGACAGCGATGGGTCGGGCTATCCGCTTTGCTGTGACCGATGTTCGGCGTTTCAACAGCCGGGCGTCGACAGGCGTCAGAGGTATAAGGTTGGGCCTTGGGGACGAGGTTATCTCTATGGCCGTTCTCCGTCACTTCGATGCGACAACGGATGAGCGCACAGCTTACATGAAGCACGCCAATGCGATGCGCCGCGCTCTCGGCGACGAGACAGAAGATACGACGGACGAAGAAGAGGATGTCGTCAACGACACAGCACTGTCGGACGAACGTCTTGCCGAGATGGGCGCGAATGAGCAGTTCTTGCTGACGATTGCGAATGACGGCTTGGGTAAACGTGCGAGTTCTTACGCCTATCCTGTTAAGGGCCGAGGCGGGAAGGGCGTTGTCGCGCAAGATTTATCCCGCGGGAAAAACGCCGAGGACGCTTACCTTGTCCGCAGCTTTGTTGTCGAAGAGGCGGATCAAGTCATGTTGGCAACCAATGGCGGCAAACTTATCCGTACACCCGTTGAGGCCATCAGCATTGTTTCCCGCAGTTCCAAAGGGGTTCGCGTGATACGGACCGCAGAGGATGAAGATGTCGTCAGTGTTGAACGCATTGCGGATGCCGATGATGAGGGCGGGGATAGCGATGGGGTCGAAGAGGCACAAACACAGCCTAAAGAGTAAAGCCTTGCAGGATATTGCGTTGCAATGCCTGGTCTTATAGTTAATCGCTTAGCGACGGCGCGTTTTTTGGACGCCGTTCTTCAACCCTGTGGGAGAGTGCCTTATGAGCAAACGTGATGAACTGATCGAGAAGTATGCAGCGCATATGAAGGAAAAGCTGGGCATGAGCCCGAATATGGATCTTCTGCGCGGTGTGACCATTGCCTGTGGTCCGTCGATCTATAACCGCGATGCCTCAACGGTTGCGGGTTCTGACCCGGCCGAATTGGAAACCGTCAAGAAAGGTTTCATGACTAAGAAGCTTGGCATGCACGATGAAGGCGCCAAAGATGCGGCGCTTTCCAAAGTAATGGAAACTTATAAGGCCGCATCCCGCACGAAGTATCGCGCGGTCGTTTATTACATGCTGGCCAAAGAGACAGGCAAAGAAAGCCTGTTTACCTAGACAGCTCTAAAAGGTGCGCTGAGCTTGAAACCTTGGCGCATCTTGGCTTTTTAAACCGGATTATTCGGTTCTGGACAGGTCAGATCGAAGCTGTCCACATTTCTTCGGGCTTGCGCTTGTAAGTTACGGATATGCGTCGCCATAGATTGCGTGTCGTAGCTCATATTTACGCAGCCCAACGTTTTCTTTGTGTCGCCGTCTATGATGGCCGCAAACCCGGTAACACCTAGCCACATATTATATTGGTCGACGATCCCGCGATCGAAAACGGCGTTTGCGTTCCAGTCCGCGTAGCCACCCGAAATATCAATATTCACAAACTCAATCCTTGGATCTTGTAACCCCTGCAGGGCCTCAGCAAGGCGGGGCTCTACGACTTTGCAGGGCGGGCACCAATCAGCACGGAACATCACGACATAAATGTCAGGTTTTGATTGCATCAGGGCATAGGATTGTGCGGCGGCATACCCACCAGCGCCGATCGTGAGGCCAAGGCTTGACGCGGCCGTTACGAATAATTTGCTGATCTTCATAATCGCCCCCTAGCCCAGTGTCCTTAAATGGCAGCTGAAAACAGCAGAAAGACTTATCACGCTTTCGTCAATGTTTAACGCCCGGACTGCGAACAGCCCGGGGCGTCTCTCCCCCGTAGATCAGGAGTGTGCCGCCCCGTTTCAAGGACGTGCGGAAGGAACAGTTTAGTCCAGCTTATTGTGCGGCGCTGGGCAGCGTGTTGTCTTCGCAGAGACAGAGGCGCGGCTCATATAGGCTTGACCTTGAGCAGCAGACGCCATCTTGCGCAGCTCAGCCGCAATCTCTGGGGCACGGAACGTGCTGTTGACACATCCGATGACGCGTTTGGTATCTGCGTCAACAACAGCGGCGAAACCGGGCAGGCCGACCCATTGGTTAAAGACAGGGACAATATCGCGATCAAACGCTTCATGTGCACCTTTTTCCCACTTCGCGGCCGTTGTTGTATCAATGACAACTTCTTCGGCCTTCACGCCTGCCATAGCGATGGCGGAAGACAGTTGGCCGTCAAGTTGCTGTGACTTCACGTCTTTGGCGTTGCGGAAGTTCACAACATAGACGTCAGGGCTGGCAAAGGCTGGTGCAGCAATTGCGAGCGTTAAAATGGCCGAAAGGGCTGCAGTTGTTTTCAGTTTCATAGTCTCATCCTTCAGATCGGTTCACTAGGGGACGGCGCTTTAGTGCGCTTCTTTCGATGTTCCACTGTGTGACAGAAGAGCGTTAAAGCCCTCCGAATCGCGCGTTAGGATGTGATTCAGAACCCTTTCCACAATCGTTAAAATCGGGGTTATAGTTCTGAAAAATATAGAAAAATTATTTTCAGAAAATTTGCTGAGATATGTGCGATTACGCCAAATCTTTACCCGCTGGAAACCATGGGGCCTCTTGGCGGTAAGGGGCTGGTAAACACCCTTTCCATTCCCTTACGAAAACGAGCTCAGATCGAGGGGTTAGCTTTCGCCAAACACACGGCTGAAGATCGTCTCGACATGTTTCAAGTGATAGGCGTCATCAAACATAGCGTCGATTTGTTCCGCAGAAAGAAGAGCTGTCACGTCAGCGTCTTTATGCAGAAGGGCTCGGAAGGCTCCGTCACCAGCATTGCCCTGCGTGCGGAAAAGCTCCCAGACTTTCATCGCATTGCGTTGTACTAAACGATATGCGCTTTCGCGCTGTTCCCCCGCCTGGGTGAGAGCGAGCAGAACACGCTGTGAATTATGGAGGCCGCCAAGACGGTCCATATTCGCTTTCATCTTCTCAGGATAAACAACCAAATTTTCGATCACGCCGGCGAGGCGGTGCAGCGCAAAGTCGAGGTGAATGGTTGTGTCCGGGGCAATGCCGCGTTCAACAGACGAGTGGCTAATATCGCGTTCGTGCCAAAGGGCCACATTTTCCATGGCGGGAACAACGGCCATGCGGACGAGGCGGGCAAGCCCTGTGAGGTTTTCTGTCAGAACCGGATTGCGCTTATGCGGCATAGCGCTGGAGCCTTTTTGCCCTTTTGAGAAGAACTCTTCGGCTTCAAGCACTTCCGTGCGCTGCAGATGACGGATTTCGACGGCGATATTTTCAATGGAAGACGCGATGACGCCGAGCGCCGCGAAATAAGCGGCGTGACGATCCCGTGGGATAACCTGGCTGGAGACAGGTTCAATCGATAGCCCCATCTCTTTGGCGACATGTTCTTCGACAAAGGGGTCGATATTGGCGAAAGTTCCAATCGCGCCAGAGATCGCGCAAACTGCGATTTCTTCGCGCGCTTTGACGAGCCTTTCCCGCCCTCTCGCCATTTCCGCATGGAAACGCGCGAGTTTGATGCCAAAGGTGGTCGGCTCTGCGTGGATGCCGTGGCTGCGGCCAATTGTGATTGTGTGCTTGTGCTCACGCGCGCGTTTTTCGAGAGCTGCGAGCACACGGTCCATACCGATGAGCAAGAGATCGGTCGCACGGGCGAGTTGAACAGAGAGCGTCGTATCCAGAATGTCTGAACTGGTGAAACCTTGATGCACAAAACGGGCATCGTCGCCGATAAATGTCGCCAGATGCGTCAGGAAGGCAATGACGTCATGTTTGACCTCACGTTCGATCTCATCAATTTTACCAACGTCAAATTCAGCTGAACCGCCGCGCGCCCAGATATTCTTGGCGGCCTCTTTAGGAATAACATCCAGTTCGGCCAAGGCGTCACAGCCATGAGCCTCAATCTCGAACCAAATCCTATATTTCGTCGCTTGGCTCCAAATAGCAGCCATATCAGGACGGGCGTAACGCGTAATCATGCGTCGCGGTTTAACGCCCGCGACGCGGAAGGCTAGGGTCTGGCCGCAAGATTATGTGAAGTGTTAGGCAGATGTTTGCGCTGCATTCCGCGCTTCGGCGTCGGCCCAGTCTTTGGGGAGGTGACGTTTGACCATCATGAAAGAGAAGATGGCGAGAAGGAAAGACCCAAACACGACCGTCATGGCGTAGCGCGTTGCTTCCAACTGACCGACAGTGTCGCTGAGGAAGACATCGATCAGAATACCGGCCAATGTGGGTCCACCGCCCAAAGCGATCATGTTGAGGATGAAGAAGAACAAGGCTGTCGACATGGCGCGAATGTGGATTGGGGCCAGTGTCTGTGCGATCGCAAAGCTTGGGCCGAGATAGACACCCAGCAAGAATTGCAAGGGTGCCAGCAATATGAGGTGTAACCCAATGGTCGGGACCCAGAGCGAGGCGACGCCCAAGGGGAGGGCCAAGAGCAGGGATAATGCCGGGATCCAGCCATAGGCCGTGACCGATTTCTTGGCTTGGCTATCGACAAAGCGAGCGCCCAAAAATGTCCCGCCCGCGTAAAATAGGCCATTGATGACGCCGAGCCAAATCAATGTCTGACGCAGATCGAGATTAGGGTCGAGGAGGCCAAGGAATTTTGTCTGGAAGCCTGCCAGGGCGTAGGCCGCAAAGCTGGCAAAGGCGATGCCGAACGCCATCCACCACCAGGACTTGATTGATAAAAGCGTTCCGAGCGCTTGCCCAAAGGGCACTTTTGGCAACTCGACTTTGGCGCCTACATCCATCGCACCGCGTTTCGGCTCCGGGATCATCAGCAGAACGACACCCGCCAATACAACACCGCTGATGCCCAATATAATAAAGATACGTCGCCAGTTAACGGCTTCGGGGTCTGCACCCATGAGCGCAACCGTGAGGAAATAAGCGCTCATAATGCCAAGCGGGATGCCCAGCGAGTAAACGCCCAGGGCTCCGGCGCGTTCTTCTTTGGCGTAGAGGTCAGAAATAATAGAGTGAGAGGGCGGAGACCCACCGGCTTCGCCCACACCGACGCCGATCCGGGCAAGACCAATATGAAGGAAGTTCTGCGCAAACCCCGTCAGGGCCGTAAACCCGCTCCAAGTCGCGAGGGCGACGGCGAGAAGGCCTTTACGGTTCACCCGGTCCGCTAAGAATGCAATCGGAATACCCATCACGGTGTAAAAAGCGGCGAAGGCTAAGCCGATCAGTAATCCAAGCTGCGTATTAGTGAGTTGTAGATCGGCTTGGATCCATGGGGCGAGAATGCCGACGATTTGTCGATCAATAAAATTAAAAGCGTAGACGAGCGTCAGCAGAAGTAGAATAGCCGTCCGGCCTTTTGGCTTCGCAACTTGTGTCGGCGCAGCATCTGTAGGCATGGTCTGGCTGGTCGCGGCGTCTGTCGAGTCAGTCATTCAAATCCCCTAGCGTTTGGTATGGCCTTACAGAGGACAAACGGACTGGCAAGACGCAAAAATGTTACATGAGGCCCAGCATCTTGAAACTGACCACATCTTCGCGGCCTATAACTAGGTGATCATGCACGGTGACGTTGATGGATTGACAGGTCTTGATGATTTCTTTGGTGAGCTGCTCATCCTGTGGGCTGGGTGTCGGGTCGCCGCTGGGGTGATTGTGCGCGAGGATGATAGCGGTCGCTTCGTGGACAAGACAGCGACGTACGATCTCCCGCGGGTAGACGGCTGTGCGATCAACCGTGCCCTGGCTCAGAACCTCATCGGCCAAGAGACGGTTTTTCTGGTTTAGGAACAGCACACGGAATTGCTCGCGGCCTTCAAACTGCATCGCAGCGCGGCAATAATCGAGCAAGGCATTCCAGCTAGAAAGAACGGGGCGGTTTAGGACGCTACTCTGTCCGACCCGCACACTGACCTGATGCAAGAGTTTCAAATGACGCGCGGCCGATGGGCCTATGCCCTTAACAGTCGTGAGTTTTTCAACCGGCGCTGCGACGGCTTCGGCCAGCGATCCGAATTTTTTGATCAGCCGTTTCGCATGCGGTCGCGTATCCACGCGGGGGATCACTTGAAAGAGAAGAAGTTCGAGCAATTCATAATCCTCGAAAGCGTCTGCACCGCGGCGGTCTAGCTTGGAGCGCAGGCGGTCCCGATGGGCGAGATAGTCCGGCTTATCCGAGACAGCCACTTTGGCTTTTTGGGGCTTCACGTCTTGAGGCTTGAAGTCAGGAGATTGGACTTCAGGTGCGACCGCGGCTTCGACGGGCCATTCCATTGGCTTTTGAGGCGGAGTTGTTGGAGCTTTGCCGCCGCGTCGCGCTTCGGCTTCCGCAATTTGCCGCTCGATCATCGCTTCGAAGTCGATGGGGGCCTCTGACAGGCGCGATGGCTTTTGCGGCGTATCCGACACTCTAAGGCGCTATTGGGTGTGGGGCTTATGTAAGCCTGCAGGCGACGTTGTGAAGATTTCACATCCCGTGGCGGTCACACCGATACTATGCTCAAACTGCGCCGTCAGTTTGCGGTCTCTTGTTACAGCGGTCCAGCCATCAGACAGGATTTTTACGCCGGGTCGTCCGAGGTTGACCATCGGCTCGACTGTAAAGAACATGCCTTCGCGAAGTTCTTCACCTCCACCAGGACGACCATAATGTAAAATATTTGGGGCGTCGTGGAAGAGGCGCCCTAATCCATGACCACAAAAGTCTTCGACAACGCTCATCCGTTCATTTTCAACGAAACTTTGGATCGCGTAGCCAATATCGCCTGTTGTGTTGCCTGGCTTAATCGCGGCGATTCCTTGCATCAGCGCGTCATAAGTCACGTCCATCAAGCGTTGTGCGCGACGGCTGGGCGTTCCAGCAACATACATGCGGGACGTATCCCCGTGCCAGCCGTCAACGATGACTGTGACATCTATATTTAGGATATCGCCATCTTTTAGTGGCTTAAGCCCCGGAATGCCGTGACAGACCACATGGTTGATCGACGTGCAGAGCGAGTGTTTATAACCGCGATAGCCCATCGTAGCGGGCAGGGCGTTATGATCCAAAATAAAGGTCCGAGCCGCCTCATCCAGCGCTTCTGTCGTCACGCCGGGCTGAACGAGCGGGGCAAGATGATCCAGACAGGCGGCCGCGAGCTGACCGGCTTTACGCATGCCCGTAAAATCGTTGGCATTGTGTAGCTTGATCGCACCGTCCCGAAAGGCGGCGGCATCATTCGCGTCAATATAATTCATAACAACGCCGATATAGGGCATTGATAGAGAAAGCGATAGGGCAGGCTGTCATGCTGTTCGGCCTATCCTACGCTAATCTGTGAGGTCGGATGGCAGGTCTTGGGCTGGGTCTTGAGACGCAAGCGGCACAACTCTATCAAGACTTTGCGACGTCATCGCATCTGCCAAAGCTCTAATGCGTGCTTCTCCCGCGCTTAGCCCGGTGCGCAGCTTCCAAAAGCCAATTCCAAGGCCAATGGGGATCAGCGTGGGAATTATAATCGACCAATGTCCGAAAATAGCGCCACCGATGCCAGCGATGCTTAGGATCCCGCAAAGCCCAATCGCGATCCAACTCAGGACGTGGACAATAAAGAGCGGTGCAAGGGCGCGGTCCATGGCTTGGGTTTGCACGAGTTTAGCCGCCAAGCGCGTTGCCAGCGCGGGATCACGTCGGGCTTTATATATAGCGAGAAGGTCACTGATCATGGAAGGCTGTGAGAATGGGAAATGTGAAAGAGGAGCTACTAACTGCGTCGAGACGTCATGGGATGCAACTCCCCTGTTGGCAAATGCAAGCGCCTTTGCTAGGGCGCGCGCGATGAAAAGGGCAGGGTAACACTTTGCCTTCAACTGACCTCCCGGGACGTCTGTCCCGCCTAACCGATACGGACATCCTTACGTGAGTTCTAACGACGTCATTACGGGCGAGGCCCCGGGTCGCTACGCCGAGGCGCTGCTTGAGCTAGCCGATCAGGCTAAGTCTTTGACTCGTGTGGAAAAAGACCTGAAATCTATCGCAAAAGCCTTCGCCGGAAGTGACGAATTACGTCGGATGGCTGAAAGTCCTGTTTTCGCCACAGAGGACAAAGTGGCCGCGATGACGGCAATTGCGAAAAAGGCGAAAGCGTCTGTCCTGACGCAACAATTCATCGGCACAGTCACGGCGAATCGCCGCGCCGCCGAAATCCCTGCGATCATTAAGGCCTTTGAAGAAAAAGTAGCCCTGCGTCGCGGAAGCCAAGTCGCAAAAGTCACCAGCGCGACGAAGCTTACGCAAGCGCAAATGACCCAATTGAAATCTAAACTAAAAGCCGCCACGGGGCGTCCGGTCGAAATCGAAGCTGAAGTCGATCCGGATCTTCTCGGCGGCTTTGTCGTTAAACTCGGCTCACGCCTGTTTGATGCATCCCTTAAAACAAAACTCGAGGACATGCGCCTCGCCCTTAAATCCGCTTAAAGACCCTTAAGAAGGACTCCTTCGATGGATATACGTGCCGCTGAAATCAGCACCATCCTAAAACAACAGATCAAAGACTTTGGCAAAGAAGCTAAAGTTTCTGATGTTGGCCAAGTTCTCTCCGTCGGTGACGGTATTGCCCGTGTCTATGGCCTCGACAATGTTCGTGCCGGTGAGATGGTGGAATTCCCAGGCGGCATTAAAGGCATGGCGCTGAACCTCGAAACTGACAATGTCGGTGTTGTGATCTTCGGCGATGACCGTTCTATCAAAGAAGGTGACCAAGTTCGTCGCCTTGGCGAAATTGTGGACGTGCCGGTTGGTAAAGGTCTGCTGGGTCGCGTCGTCGATCCGCTTGGTAACCCAATTGATGGCAAAGGCCCTATTGAAGCGACAGAGCGTCGCCGTGTGGACGTCAAGGCGCCGGGCATTATCCCACGCAAATCTGTGCATGAGCCCGTTCAGACAGGTATTAAAGCCATCGACGCGCTGATCCCAATCGGTCGTGGCCAGCGCGAACTGATTATTGGTGACCGGCAGACTGGTAAAACGGCCGTGGCTGTCGATGCGATCTTAAACCAGAAGCCTGCCTTTGACGAAGACCGCGAAAACGACAAACTCTACTGCATTTACGTTGTGGTGGGTCAGAAGCGCTCAACAGTGGCGCAGCTTGTTAAAGTTCTCGAGGAAAACGGTGCGATGGATTACTCCATCATCGTCTCTGCGACCGCATCAGAGCCTGCCCCTTTGCTTTACCTCGCCCCGTTCTCTGGTTGCGCGATGGGTGAATATTTCCGCGACAATGGCATGCACAGCCTGATCGTTTATGATGATCTGTCCAAGCAAGCTGTCGCTTATCGCCAAATGTCCCTGCTGCTGCGTCGTCCTCCGGGTCGTGAAGCTTATCCGGGCGACGTTTTCTATCTGCACTCCCGTCTTCTCGAGCGTGCAGCGAAAATGGGCGATGATTACGGCAAAGGCTCCCTGACGGCCCTGCCAATTATTGAAACGCAAGGTAACGATGTTTCGGCCTTTATCCCGACCAATGTGATCTCCATTACGGACGGTCAGATCTTCCTCGAAACGGATCTGTTCTTCCAGGGGATCCGCCCCGCGCTGAACGTGGGTCTGTCAGTGTCTCGCGTGGGCTCTTCCGCGCAGATCAAAGCGATGAAGCAGGTGGCCGGTCCGATTAAAGGCGAACTTGCCCAGTACCGCGAAATGGCCGCCTTTGCGCAGTT
>CAWUKE010000063.1:0-10843 GCA_963922935.1 uncultured Alphaproteobacteria bacterium
CCATAGCCTTTATAAAGGGCCATTTTTTCGACCTCGCCTTGGGCGAGGGCATGGTCGCCCTCCAGCAGCGGCACCCACAGATCGAGCGCATCGGGCGTGACGCCAATTCCCAGATCTTTGAGCGTGTCTTCCACCATGCGCCGCCGATCGCGTAGGCCCGCCGGATAGCAGCCAATGGCCGCGATATGTTTCGCGGCTTCGGCAGCTTTCCGGACGGCGGACCGGGTCGAAAGATCACCCGCCTCGATGACCAGCTTGGCTTCCACCCGGTCCGGATCTGCATCGACCGTTTTGAGAATTTTCGCAATCGCGGCGCCGTTGCGTTCATGATCGAGGCGTAGCCGTACGAGCCGCGTGCCCCCGAGCAAGCTCATCGCGGAGAGCTCATCCATCAGGCGCGCGGGGTCTGCAGACAGATCATCGGCTGTCAGGACTGTCGCCCCGAAGGCGGGATCAAGATCAGGCGCGAGCGTTTGAATAAGCGCGGCTGAGCGGGCTTTGACTAATCCGCGATCGGGTCCGAACAGGACAGCCCCAATCAGATCGTGCGGCGGCTGAGAAAGAAATCGGGCTTGTCGCGCGCCTGTGACTTTCATGTCAAGCGGGGCCTAAGGCGCTTTCGCTTTGGCAGAATGATCGGCGATGGCGAGGGCGACATCGGTTAAAAGCTTATCCGCCACATCCCGACTAACGCGTTCAACAGCCGCGTCATTAGTGGCAAAAAGGCGGTAGGGATCACGATCGGCCGAAAACGTCGCAACGCCTCTGGCTTCGCTGCGATCAATCGGGTCACCGGTTTTGGCGTCACGCAAGGTCCAGCGCGCGGTCAGCACACTATCAAAGCGTGTGGCGCGGTCCTGACCTGTCAGACCCAATCCCACCTGCCGAACGCGCGGATCAATTTCCAATGTATAAAGCGCAGAAGCCGGATCGCCGATCCGGTCTGTCATATGTTGGCGCAGACGAAACCCGGCTTCGCGGTCATTTTCGTCTTCGCCTTCGCCCATAACAATGACGACATTGGAAAAGGCCTGCGACCCGCCGACCGTGCCGTGCATAGGGGTAAAGCCACAGCCCGATAAAAGTAACGCCAAAGTCGCAAGGGCCATCAGCCAGAAGCGGCGGGCCGGGTTTGAAAGCAGCTTATCCATTAGATTACTATATTCACGATCCGACCGGGAACAACAATGACCTTTCGGACAGGCGCACCGTCAATGGTCCGCGCCACATTGGGCTCAGATAGGGCCAAGGCTTCGACCTCATCCTTCGGCATGTCTTTGGGCACAGAAATTTCGCCGCGCCGCTTGCCGTTGACCTGGATGGGCATCGTGACGGTGTCTTCAACCAGCATGGCCTCATCGAGGGTCGGCCAGTCGGCGGTCGCGACCAAGCCCTCACCGCCCAACTGCGCCCAACATTCTTCCGCCAAGTGCGGCATGAAGGGCGCGATGGACCGGATGAGGATGCCGAGCGCTTCCATGCGGGCGGCGTCTTGGCCATCATATTTGGACAAAGCATTGGTCAGTTCATAAATCTGCGCGACTGACGTGTTGAAGCGGAAGGCCTCAATCCCTTCGGTAATTTTGGCGAGGGCCTTATGCGCCGCGCGACGTAAGGTTAGGGCGTCGCCTTTTGCGTCACTGGCGATCGTCGTGGGGCCATGATCCGACACGTTGGTGGATTGGACAATCCGCCAGACTTTCTTCTGAAAATTCCACGCGCCGCGCACGCCGTCCTCGCTCCATTCCACGTCCCGTTCGGGCGGGCTGTCGGAGAGGACGAACCACCGCGCCACATCCGCGCCGTAAGTCTCGATAATGTCGTTGGGATCGACCGTATTCTTCTTCGACTTGGACATCTTAATGACGTCGCCCTTGGTCGCGGTCTTGCCGGTCGGCATATGGATTAGGACGCCATCTTTTTCCGTCACATCGGCGGGCAACACCCAGCCATCGTCAGTCTCATAGGTTGCATGCGTGACCATGCCTTGCGTGAACAGGCCCGCAAATGGTTCCCCGCTCGGCAAGTTGATCAAGCCGCAATCGCGAAGGCCGCGCGTGAAAAAGCGCGAATAGAGCAGGTGCAGCACAGCGTGCTCCACCCCGCCGACATATTGATCGACGGGCAGCCAATCGGACGCGGCCTTTTTGTCAAACGGCGAACCGTCTTTTCCGGCGAACTTGGCATAGTACCAGGACGAGTCTGCAAATGTGTCGAGCGTGTCGGTCTCCCGCTCGGCCTCGCCGCCGCATTTGGGGCAGGTGCAATGCTTGAACGTCGGGTGCCGGTCCAGCGGATTGCCGGGGCTGTCAAATTCGATGTCATAAGGCAGCTCCACCGGCAGGTCGGCTTCCGGCACAGGCACGGCCCCGCACTTGGGGCAGTGGATCACCGGGATCGGACAGCCCCAATAGCGCTGGCGGCTCACCCCCCAATCGCGCAGGCGATATTGGGTGGTGCCTTCGCCGTAACCCATCTCTTCGATCTTTTCAATCGCGGCGCGGATGCCGTCATCTTTGGATAGGCCGTTCAGAAAGTCGGAATTGATGAGCGTGCCGTCGCCTGTGTAGGCTTCTATCAATTCCCCCGCCTCGCCTTCGTCTGACTGAACGACGGGCAAAATCGGCAGACCATATTTGGTCGCGAAATCAAAGTCGCGCTGATCATGGGCCGGGCAACCAAAGATGGCGCCCGTACCGTAGCCCATGAGGACAAAGTTGGCGATCCAGACGGGGAGGGTTTTGTCTTTGATGAAAGGGTGATCAACCCTGAGCCCTGTGTCTAAGCCGAGCTTTGGGGCTTGAGCGATGGCTTCTTCCGAGGTGCCGATTTTGGCGCATTCAGCTTGAAAGTCCACCACCTCTGGAAAGGCGGCGGCTAACTCTTTGGTCAACGGGTGGTCCGGGGATAAGGCGATAAAGCTTGCGCCAAAGAGCGTGTCGGGTCGCGTCGTATAGACTTGTATTCCATCAGGATATGTGTGCGCCCAAGCCCAAGCTGCAGTCACTCCGCGATCATCAGGTTTCAGTTGTCGAGGTCTTCGGGCAGCTATATCTTCGGCTCTTTTGCTGAGAAAGCCATCGAGCATAGTTTTCAACGACATGCCGTCTTGATAGCCAAAGGCGTCAAGAGCTTGACTGTTGCCGAGTTCGTCTATTTCGAAATTGATGCGACAGCCTTCTGACTTCCCGATCCAATTCCGCTGCATGGTCCGGACCTTCTCCGGCCAGCGGTCGAGCGTGTCTAAGCCTTCGATCAGCTCGTCCGCATATTCGGTGATCTTGAAGAACCATTGTTCCATGTCGCGCTGCTCGACGACGGCGCCGGAGCGCCAACCTTTGCCGTCAATGACTTGCTCATTGGCCAGCACTGTATTGTCGACGGGGTCCCAATTCACCTTGGCGGTCTTGGAATAGACCAGGCCTTTTTCCCAAAATTTCAGGAAAATGCGTTGCTGCTCTGTATAATAATCGACGTCACAAGTCGCGAATTCGCGGGACCAGTCGAGCGCGAAGCCGAGCCGCTTCATCGGCGCGCGCATCTGCTCAATATTGCCGTAGGTCCAATCTTTGGGATGACCGCCCGTCTCAATCGCGGCGTTTTCCGCCGGCATGCCAAAGGCGTCCCAGCCCATGGGGTGCAGCACTTCAAAGCCGCGCGCGCGTTTATAGCGCGCCACCACATCGCCCATGGCGTAATTGCGCACATGGCCCATATGGATGCGCCCGCTTGGATAGGGGAACATTTCCAGCGCGTAGAATTTCGGCTTGGGGCTATCGTTCTTGGCGATGAAGCATTCGGCCTCATCCCAGGCGAGCTGCCAGCGCGGTTCGGTCTCCGCGGGGTTATAAGGGTGTGTTGTCTGCTCAGCCATAGTCCGCGCGCTTTAGCGAAGCACGCGGACGGGGTTAAGCGCTTTATTGCGCTCTTGGCAGTTTTAATCGGACCCTACAGATCGCCCACAGCCGTGCTGCGGATATTGGTCCAGTTCGTGTCGGCCTTGCTGATATATTGATCTTCCTTTTTGGCCCACTTTTTCTGGATACGCTTATTGAAGTTCAAATAGAGCACGTCATCGACGACCTTAAACGCCGTTGGATCAACCTCGAACTTTTTGCCCTTCGAGACACCATAAGCACAGAAGCCGCCATAGGCTGGGGCATAGCGTGCCGGGTTGGCTTCAAACGTCTCAAGGTTCGCCTGATTGGCAAAGCGGTAGGTTGCGCCTTCGAAGATGGCAGTGAAATCAGCCGAGCCTTCGGTCGGTGTGCCTGTCCGGTAAGCGATGACATCATAGCCCGACACGGCGAGGTTGGAGGCTGTGGCGTCTGCGGTCACGAGGACTTCATCAATCGCGAAGGCGGCAGGCGCGATAGTCGTCAACGTGCCGAAAGCCAGGGCCGTCGCGATCAGGCCTGTTTTGAGGAAATTTTGCATGTGCGTGTCTCTTTCTTTGAGGCTCTTGGGAGTAGAGCTGATGCGCCCCCAATATGGACCATTTAGTTCACAATAAAGACACGAAGTGATCGCGGACTGTCACGAGGCTGTGAGGGCACGGATGCGCGAGGGAAACAAAAAAGCGCCCCCGATTGGGAGCGCTTCATTGATTATTTGTTTGGCCGCCTAGTCTTTCAACTTCTGCATCAAATAGACATGCTGCAGCGCCAGACGGTTGGCCGTTTCCTTTAGGTTGGCCGCTGCACTGTGTCCGCCATCGATATTCTCATAATAGAGGAAGTCGTGGCCTTGGTCTTCCATGCGCTTGGCAAATTTGCGCGCGTGAGCCGGGTGGACGCGGTCGTCCTTGGTGGAGGTCACTAAGAAGACTTCGGGATAGTCCACGTCCGCGCGCAGATTGTGATAGGGCGAAATCTGGCGCAGGAACGCGGCCTCTTCTGGGATTTCCGGGCTGCCATATTCGCCGACCCAGCTGGCGCCTGCGAGCATTAGGTGAAAGCGCTCCATATCGAGCAGAGGCACCGCAATAATCGCCGCATTGATCAGGTCAGGACGCTGCGTCGTCATGACACCGGTCAGCAAGCCGCCATTTGAGCCCCCTTCAACGCCGAGATGGTCTGGCGAAGTAATGCCCTTCTCGATCAGGCTTTCTGCGACGGCGATGAAGTCGTCATAGATGCGCTGACGGTTCGTTTTCAGGCCGGCCTGGTGCCATTTCGGGCCATACTCTCCGCCGCCGCGAATGTTGGACAGGACATAGACGCCGCCATTTTCCAGCCAGAGTTTGCCGCGTGTGGCGGAGTAGGCGGGGTTTAACGGAATTTCGAAACCGCCATAGCCATAGAGCAATGTCGGGTTTGTGCCGTCCAGCTCAATGTCTTTATCATGGACCACAAAGTAAGGCACTTGCGTGCCGTCTTTGCTGGTCGCGAAGAATTGCTCGCTGACCATATTCTCCGCATCAAACCAGTCCGGCAGGCTTTGCATCGCTTGCGGGTCGAGCGAGCCTGTGGAGGTGTCGAGCGTGTAAAGCGTATCGGGTGTAAGGAAGTCTTCGGCTTGTAAGAACGCCACATCAGAATGGGATGTGGTCGCGCCAATATTGGCTGCGCCATTTTCGGGCAGGTTGACGCGCTCTGATGACCAGCCTTCGCCGTCAAAGTCATAAAGATGCACGGCACCTTTCACGTCGGTTGTCGTGCCAACCAGCACTTTGGATTTGGTGATGCCGTAGCCGTTGAGCGAAGAGCGCTCATCCGGCTCATAGACTTTGGTGATCGTGCCGATCTCGCCATCATCCATAAAGTCGTCAATGCCAAAGCTGACCAGCGATCCGGTTGTATGGCCGCGCCAGTCTTCATTCAGCGCCAGCAGGACTTGGCCTTGAAACTCCCCGATCAGGTCACTTTTCTCTGGGATCGGCATTCTGACGGGCTCACCAAGCTCTGCGCCATCGCGCGGGAACCAGATCACTTCTGAATCATAGAATGTCTTGGAGCGTGACACGATGATTTCGCGGCGACCATCGGACAGCTCCAAAACGAATGGCCAATAGCCCACATCAGAGGCGGGCCCAAAGCCGATACGCTGGGCCTCAGACAGGTCTGTCCCGCGCCGCCACAGGCGGGCTTCGCGCGGATAGCCAGAGTCGGTGAGAGACGAGGCCGTCTCGCCGTCATAGTTTTGTTCGCCAAAATCGACACCGATCAGAAGGTGATCTTCGTCTAGCCAGCTCAGTGTACCCTTGGATTCTGGGGCGATGAAGCCATCCTCGACAAAGGTTTTGGTCACCGTATTAAATTCACGTCGCACGACGGCGTCTTTGCCGCCATCCGAGAGATTGATCATGCAATGCTCATAGTCCGGGCCAAGGCAGCTGACGCCTTTATAGACCCAGTTCTTGCCTTCGGCTTCTGAAAGGGCGTCAAAGTCGAGCACAGTTTCCCACTCAGGCGATCCACCCAGATAGGCGTCGAGCGGTGCGCGCCGCCACAGGCCCCGGACATTGGTTTCGTCCTGCCAGAAATTATAAGCATAGTCGCCGCGGATCGACGCATATTGTATCCGGTCTTTGGACTGCAGGATATTCAGCGCATCATTATAAAGCGTGTCATAACGCGGATCAGCTTTCAGGCGATCCAGGCTGCGCTCGTTCCAGGCGGTAACTTCGGCAAGGGCTGCTTCTCCTTCGACCTCTTCTAGATAGAGATGGTCAGCGTCTGTCTGGCCTTCAGTCTCATAGGCAACCGGGACATAAGCTTGAACCGTTTCGGTCACAGCGGCAGCAGTATCGGACATCGTTTCTTTCATAGCATCAGTTGTTTCAGAGGCGGAACAGGCGGCCAGGGCCAGCAGGCTCGCCGCGCCGAGTAGATGGTGATGAAGTCGGGGCATGTCACTCTCCAGATAGGATTTTGTGTGTGATAAGATTACGGAGGGGCCTAGCGTGAAGCCTTGGCAAGGTGCAAGCCATACGGCACACTTCGCGCATGATGTCACGCCGAAACACATTGATGGGTCTTTCCGGGATAACGGCCGCAACGATTTTGCCGGGGGGATGCGGCTCGAGTGCGACGCCCGTCACATCGCCTGGGCGGGGTTTTGTCTTTAAAAAAAGCGGCGAAACGCTTGTTTCAGAAACGAGCGGCTTTGCCCTCGGCGCGCCCTTTTCAGTCGACCGCCCGTTTCGTGTGGCCTCCATTACAAAGGCGTTTGTGGCTGAAACGGTTCGCGCGCTGAAGCGCGAGGGCGTAGTGACAGGCGTGGAAGAGGCCACACTGATCGATGAGAGCCTGCGTCATCCTGAATTTCCGGATACCCCAATCACGCTGGATCATTTGATCCAGCACCGCTCAGGCTTACGCGATCCAGATGTTTATTGGATGGCCGCGCCGGGCAATATTCGTGATCTGATCGTGCCAGAGATTTTCGAAGCGGTGGCGAAACCGGGCGAGGCCTTCCGGTATTGTAATTTCAACTACGGGCTAGCGGCGACATTGATTGAGCTGATTGCGGGCGAGCGTCAGGATCAGCTCTTTCAGCGCACAGTCGCACAGCCTTTAGGTCTGGATATTGGTCTGAACTGGTGGGGCATGTCAGAGGCGAAGCGCGCGACAGGGATACCGCTTTATCGCGGGTCTAATGGCGATTGGACACTGCAAGTCGATGGGCCTGAAAACCTCGCAGATCCGATGAATGCGATCCTTCACGCAGATGGCTGGTCGCCAGAAGATTATGTACCCGGCGACAATGGCACGCTGTTCTCACCCCAGGGCGGTTTGCGTGCTAGCATGGCAGATCTGATGAGCTTCGGCGAACAGGTCCTGCTGCAACAGTCTGAATTATGGGACCCGACCTGGGTGCTGAACCAAACCCCGACGATGACAGGTCCCAGCGAAGGCGGGCATTTCGTGGCCTTTGGCGACGGGCTTTATATTTACCCCGCCGACCGCTCCCCCATTCCGGGTGTCCGTCTGGTCGGTCATCACGGCGAAGCCTATGGCGGCTATTTCGGGCTTTGGGTCGCACCGGATCATGAGGCGGTCTTTGTCCATGCGGATCTCGGCAGCCCGACGGATGGGCCTGAGCGCGTTGCGGGTCTACCGGAAAACACGATCTATGCGGTCGAGGCTTTTGCTCGGGCCGGGGCTTTGATCAACGCCTAAGATCACAGCACAGCGGCAGTCCTTGCAATAGGGCGGCCGCCGCGCCAGATGCCACTCTATGTCGGGTCTTCCCTTTTTGATCATGAACGGTGCAGGCAATCGCTTTGCGATTTTCGACGCGCGCCCACAGCCGGACTTTGCGCTCACGGATGCCCAAGTCGTCACGATCGCCAAACCGGGCAGCGCGGTGATGGGTCCGAAAGGCGCGGACCAGCTGATTATCCTTCGCGCGCCAAAGTCCGCTGACGCCCATATCTTTATGGAAATCCGCAACCAAAAAGGATTTGAGGTCGATGCCTGCGGGAACGCGACCCGCTGCGCGGCGTGGCTCTATATGGAAGAGGCGGAAGTGGCGGCCTGCACCGTTGAGACGAATGATGGTCTGCTGCATTGCACGCGCGCGGGTGAATATTCCGTTTCTGTCGACATGGGCCCGCCCAAGCTCGACTGGGCGCAAATCCCGCTGAAAGAGCCGATGCACACGCACCATATCGATGTGAAGCTCGGCCCGATTGATAACCCGACTTTGTCTAATCCCGGCGCGGTGAGCATGGGTAACCCACATTGTGTTTTCTTCGTCGAAGACTTTGAAACTGTGAAGCCCCATCTGGCCGGACCGATGGTCGAATTTCACCCGCTTTTTCCCGAACAGGCCAATGTCGGCTTTGCGATTGTCGAGGCGGATGACAAAATCCGGCTTAAGGTTTGGGAACGCGGCGTCGGCATGACGTTGGCCTGTGGCACGGGTGCCTGCGCGGCGGTTGTCGCCGCCCATCGTCAACATCGGGCAGGCCGCAAAGCGACAGTCGTGGTCGATGGCGGCGAGCTGACGATTGACTGGCGCGAGGCGGATGATCACGTCATCATGACGGGCCCGGTGGAGCTGGAGGCGCGCGGCACGCTTTAAATGGCGCCTTGATACGGCCTTTTTCCACGCTAAGGTCGGCGTCGGAGGACCTGATCATGCGCAACGTTTCTACCCTCACCGCGACGGCCATCACCGTCTTAGGGATCTCAGCCTGCCAGCCCGCGACCGTCTCTGGACCTGAAACGATCGCCAAAGACGAGATTAAAACCTTACGCGTCACGGGTGTGGGCGAGGTCTCGGTCAAGCCGGATCAGTTTGTCTTGTCCGGGGCCGTCATCCGTCGCGCCGATGATGCGCGCACGGCTATGAATGATCTGGCAGAAACGGTAAATGCGATGCAGGCTTTTGCGGCGGATGAGCCCAGCCTGACGGGTCGCGACTTTACCTTCGCTTCGGCCAATACGGTGGGGGTGAAAGACCCGGCCTGTTTGCTGTTCAATCAAGAGGCAGATCGCACCAATTCCACCTTGCGGCCGGGCGAACGTCGTGTGGTCAAACGCGTTTGTGAAGATGTCGCCCAGCAATCGTCGCTGACGTTCACCTTTACGGGCAGTCCGCCGGACCGGGCGGGTGAGGCGCTGGCGGGCTTTAGCGCCGCGGGTGCTTTGCGCCTTAAACTGGATGGCTATAAGATTGACAATCTGGATGCGGTGGAGCTGCAAGCCGGCGAACGCGCCATCGCCAATGCGCGCGAGAAAGCCGATCGCCTCGCTGCGGCAGGGGGCGCGAAGATAACGGGCGTGCTGGATTTGAATGCGTTTAACACGACCTACGCCCAAGGCACGGCCCGTCCGCCCATTATCAATACAAGCGGCGCCGGGGAAAGTGAGAGCTTGATCAATGGCGGCGAGCCCGTCGATGTGACGGCGCTGAACTTGGAGGCCGGCGAACAAACCGTCAGCGCGGCGATTGAGCTGGAGTTCACCTATGAATAGGGCGGCGTGGTTTTGCGCTGCGGCAAGTTTGTTCGTTGTGGCCTGTCAGCCTGTCAGCCCCGCATCTGACAGCCCGATCACTATCGATCTGGGCGATGCGAACGATTACGCTGCCTGGCTGGAAGAGACGGGGCAAAAAGTCGATCCTTTGCCCTTTCATGCTGATCCGTTAGATGTTTCCGCAACCGGCGAAGTCCGGGCCGCACCCGATGTCGCGGTGATCATGGCGACCCTATCCGCTGAAGACCCGAATGAATCCCGCGCGCTCGACGAGGTCAGCGCGCAGGTCAATGCGGTTCAAGCGGCCCTGACCGATTATCAGGTCGAAACCGGATTCACGGGAATTGGATCAGAGGTGAAACGCAGTGAGGCCTGCCTCAATCATAATCGGGACGCGCGACAGCGCCATCGCCAAATCTTAGCGGATTACCGATTTAATCAACGCCTGGATCGGCAGGGCGATACGCAGACCCGTCGCCGGATCCCGCGCCCTCGAATTGCCGAAAGAGTCTGCGCGGCGGAAGAGATTCGCGTTTTCACCCGCATGGCGGTGCGCATTCAGCCCGCTGACGTGGCCGGGGATGTGCTGGTGGCGCTGGGCGATGCGGGCGCGGAAGACGCGCAATTGCTCGGCTATGATTTCTCTAACTATGACAGTCTCTATCAGACGGCGGCAGCCCGGGCGGTGGATCAAGCCAAACGCAAGGCGGAAGCGGTTGCAAAAGGGGCGGGCGGGACGCTCGGCGAATTGCTCGAGATCGAAGTGGATCGCCCGGAAAGGCTGAGACGGTTCGGCCCTCAACCCCGCGTGGTGCGCGCGCCCAGACCGCGGACCGGGGACGGTATTCCCGCACTTCAGTCCTTTGAGATGGCACAAGCGGAGCATGAGGCAACGGAGGTAATTGTGGTCGGTGCGC
>CAWUKE010000064.1:0-10797 GCA_963922935.1 uncultured Alphaproteobacteria bacterium
AGCTGCGAAGACCCGCCTCGATCACTGACGAAGACAATTTTACGGCCATCCGGAGAAAAGCTCGCCGAAATATCAATGCCGGGTTCAGTCGTCAGACGCTGCGTACTCCGCGTCGTCAAATCCATGACATAGACATCATTATTGCCCTGCCGCACCATGCTTAGGACGAGCTTGTCCCCTGTTGGGGCAAATCGCGGCGCGAATGTCATCCCTGGAAAGCTGCCCAGCAATTCGCGGCGGCCTGTGCTGATGTCCAGCATATAGACCTGTGGCACGGTCGCCTCATAAGACATGAAGGTGATGGTCTGACTGTTCGGATCAAAGCGCGGGCTCATGACGATATCAGACCCGCCCAGCAAATATTGCGGGTCATGGCCGTCTTGATCCATAATCGCGAGGCGCTTGACGCGGTCTGTTTTTGGGCCGCGCTGATCCACAAAGACAATGCGGGAATCGAAGTAACCTTCTTCACCCGTCAAAGCCTGATTTATCGCATCCGACGCTTTATGAGCCGTCCGTCGCCAGTTTTCCGGCGTTGTCGCGAGGCGAATGCCCTTTAGCTGCTGTCCGGCGAAGACATCCCAAAGACGAAATTCGACACGAACGCGATCGGGGCCATCAGCCACCACACGACCAGAGACAAGCGCATCGGCCTTGATAATCCGCCAGTCCGCAAAGGTAGGTTCGTAATCAATGTCGGTTTGCGTTTCGAGGAAGCTGGCCGGATCCAGTGATGTGAACAATCCGCTGCGTTCGAGATTAGCGCGGATCACGCGCGCCACATCTTCACCAACCCGGCGCGTTGTTTCATCAGCACCGATGAAATTAGGAACGGCGATCGGAACCGGGTCAATATTGCCTTGCGTAATATCGACTTCGATTTGCGCCATCGACACGCGGGGCAAAGCGAGCGAGGCCACTAAAATCAAGCCAAAGGCGAAAAAAGTCTTCAGAATTCGCGTCACGGGAGCCTTGTTCACAGTTTTGGTCTGAAATTCAAGATCAACGATTCCCACTGATCAAACTTATTGGGTGGGAGGAAATCATAAGGCGCGCATTTCGTTACGGCTTGAACGGCGCGCATTTCAGCCACATCCCAGAAGGGATTACCAGGCGACGCCCGCCGGGAGGAGGCCCGATCAATCACGCGAACGTCTTTCACGAAACCGCCCGGCAACATATCCACCTGCAAACGCACAACCAGATTTTCCAGATCTTTCGCATCAGCGGGCATACGCCAGCACCGGTACATGGCCGATTGTAGCGCATCCAGTTCTGAGAGCGTCATTTTCAGGCCCGTTCCGACCCCTTCGCGAGACCGATTTCCGAAGACAAGACGCTCAGTTTCCGCTTCTTCTGCGATCTGACTATTTTCTGCGACCGCCGTATCTTCGCTTCGGTCAATCAGTGCGCTGATACGGTCGAGATCAAAAACAGGTGCGGCCTCAGCCATTTGCTTGATCTCTTCTGTCTCCTCATCCGCTGTTGCCGTATCCGGCAAAGGGGGCGGAACGACGGCAGAGGCTTCCTTATCAGGCGCGATATCATTTGTATCGGCGAGGACTTGTGCGTTTGGGACCGATTGTTCGACCAACATGGGCTCCTCAGAGGCCGGAGGCGGCGTCGGACGGTTTCGCTTTATCGAAGCCTGTAAATCGGTGAACTCGTCAACTGTGATCAACTCGACAGGGATGATCCGCCCCTCTTCCATAGGGGCCGCAGAATTCCAGGCGATAGAGCCTGCGAATAGAACACCGGCATGCAGCGCCAAGGATATGGGCAGGCCCGCACGCATCCCTACTGACTAAGCGGATCCGTCACCAGGTTGAGGTTAGAGAACCCCGCCGCATTCACACGCGCCATGACTTTCATCACGGAGCCATAATCGCTGTTTTCATCACCGCGCAGTAAAATACGCTCTTCATAGCCGGTGCCAGCAACCGCCACGAGCGTCGGGATGAGATCGTCAATCGCGACTTCCTCTTCCTGCAAGAAGACGCGCCCTTCTGCGTCCACGGTAATCGTCAAAGGTTCCTGCTGGCTCGGCAAGGCTTTGGCATCGGTCTTGGGCAAATCAATCGGAACACCGACGGATAAAAGCGGGGCGGCCACCATGAACACAATGAGCAACACCAACATCACGTCGACCAGCGGCGTTACGTTAATATCCGCGTTTAAACCACCGCCTCGGCGACGGCGGCGCCCAGAGCTATTTCGGCGAGACGATTGTGTAATGGATACAGCCACTTACGCCCCCTTATTCAACTTGCGGGACAAGATAGCAGACAGCTCATCCGCATAGCCTTCAAGACGCCCGCCATAGCTTTCCAGATCCGCACGGAAGAGGTTGTAAAAGACTAGTGCGGGGATCGCGGCAATCAGGCCGAGGGCCGTCGCGAAGAGCGCCTCTGCAATCCCCGGCGCGACAACGGTCAGGTTTGTGTTTTGGCTCAGGGCGATCGCGCGGAAGGCGTTCATGATGCCCCAGACGGTTCCGAACAGACCCACGAACACACTCGCTGACGCGACGGTTGCTAGAACCGGCATGCCCCGTTCGGCTTTGGATAGCTCGCGGTTGATGACTAGGTTCATGACGCTGTCGATCCGCTCATGCGTGGCTGTGTCGCGTGAAGCAGTCCCGGTCTCATTATATTCGCGCATCGCCGCCGCAAATACACGCGCCATAGGATCGCGCGTATCATTGCCTAATGCTGCCGATAGCTCATCCAAGGTTCGACCTGACCAGAATGTATCTTCAAAGTCTGTGGCGCGTCGTTTGAGCATATAAAACATGATGAATTTGTCGACAGCGACAACCCAGCTCCAGATTGAGGCAATGGCCAAGATCACCATCACGGATTTCACAACCCAATCAGCGCGCATAAAAAGCGACCAAAAGGAGAAATCGCCGTTCGCAATCGGCTCTAAGTCTGCAGACAGAATCGGCAGGGAAATGAAGAAATCAGGGCTCACAATATGTCCTTGTCGCGCAAGAGTGTGACGGCTTTTTGGCACGATAGCGTGTTCCGCCAACTTAAAGCCCCGTAAGGATTGAAGCCCTAAATTCGCGAATACGCTGCTTTTTCGTCGCGATATTCACCACGGCTTAAGAAAGAAAGTCTTAACCTTAGTCCAAATTCGTTTATGGGCGTCGCTAAATTTCCGCCATGAAGGATTTTGTGGCCATAATCCTGCCACGCCGTGTTGCAACCGAAGACGGGCGACGATTTGGAGTAATTTATGCGTTTAGTTTTACCAGCCCTGCTTGCCGTCACAGCCCTCGCAGCCTGTAACACGATACCGGACGAACCCGTGCAAACCGTTGAAATCGAGGCACAGCCCGTTGATACATGCACACCCATCAGTGCCCTGACCCGTGTCGTGATCCCAGCGAA
This sequence comes from uncultured Alphaproteobacteria bacterium, assembly GCA_963922935.1. Classification (GTDB taxonomy): domain Bacteria; phylum Pseudomonadota; class Alphaproteobacteria; order Caulobacterales; family Maricaulaceae; genus Litorimonas. The sequence continues at coordinate 3,396 of CAWUKE010000064.1, forward strand.
GACGGAAACTTATTTCGCGATTACGGAAATCGAAAATCCGCCATACGAGCCGATCCAGCGCACAGAGGAAATGGCTCGGATTATTGAGCCGGAACGCGTTATTTTTGTCGACAGCGAAGAGCGCGAAGTCACAGACATTTGCGACGTCGAGATCGATCCTGACGGAATGGCGGAAATGGAAGGTGCATTGGAAGAGGAGAGCTAAGCCCCTCCCCTTCACCAATAAGAAGCTATAAGAGACGCAAATCCTGCGTCTCTTTTTCGTTTCAAGGCCCTTTTTTATTTAAAGGCCTCTTTTTGCCTAAAGACCGAGCGCGTCTGGAACGACTTTCCGAAGTTCGAACTTCAGCACTTTGCCAGACCCACCCCGCGGGATCGCGTCGATGATATGCAAGTGGTTCGGCATTTTATATTTGGCGATGCGACCATCCAAATGCGCTTGGATGGCGGCCATATCGCAGCTCTGGTCTTTATTCAGCACAGCGACGACACATCCCGTTTCGCCCCAGCGATCATCGGGCACGCCGATCACAGCCAGTTCGGCAAAGTGCGGCATTTCATACAGAAGACCCTCTATTTCGGCCGGATAAACATTCTCCCCGCCGGAGATATACATGTCCTTCACGCGGTCTTCGATATAGACATATCCCTCCGCGTCCATGCGCCCTATATCGCCGCTGTGGAACCAACCATCGGTGAAGCTTTTTGCGTTCGCTTCAGGATTGCGCCAATAGCCGGGCGTCACAGAGGCGCCTTTAAACCAGATCTCGCCCGGTTCGCCCCGCGGCACTTCTTGGCCATTTTCATCGACGATTTTGATGCGCGAGTGCGATAGCGGACGCCCTGCACTACCAATCCGATGAGGGATATCTTCCGGCCGTAGCATCGCTCCAGCCGCGCAGGTTTCCGTCATACCGTAGCCTTCCTGTATCGTCAGACCCTTGGAAAGCCAGAAATGGGACAAAGGCTCTGGCACAGTCTCGCCCCCAGACAGCGCCGCTTTGATACGGGAAAAATCAAAACTTTCCAGCTTTGGATGAACCCGCATCGCGTTAAACGCCGCCGGCACCATAAAGAGGATTTGAATATTTAGCTCTGGATCGCTGATCGCTTGTAACGTCCGTTCAATGTCGAACATACGCATGATGATGCAGGTACCGCCCGACCAAAGCGTCGGCAGCGCCGTGACTTGTAAACCGCCAATGTGAAAAAGCGGCATATTGTTGAGGCTCACCCGATCGGGTCCGCCTTCCATGACGCGGGCTGTTCCATTATTGGTGAATTCGACCATGCCGTGTGTGATAATCACCCCCTTAGGTCGGCCCGTCGTCCCGGACGAATACATCAGCAGGCATTGATCATCGTAAGATTGCGGATGGAAGTCATAACGGGGCGTTGCCACTGCGAGGGCCGCTTCATACTCGCTTTCGCCGCCCATGCCTTGGGTATGGACCCAATGCTCAACCGTGTTCGCATGCGGTTTCGTCGCTTCAGCTAAAGCGCGAAATGGCTCATCAACAAGGACGAGTTTCGCTTCGCTATCATTGAGAATGTAGGCGAGTTCGGGCGGCGCCAGACGATAATTCATCGCAAGGCAAATCGCGCCCATCCGCCAGCACCCAAAAATGAACTCCATCACATCGGTACTATTCAGGCATAAGAACGCAACGACATCACCGGGTTTCACACCATTGGCTTCCAGCATCCCAGCTACACGACCCGCCCGGTCGTGGAGATCGGCATAGGTAAACTTTCGCCCCCCTTCGAGGTCAATAAGCGCCGGGAAATCAGGCTTAATCGCCTGATGATATTCAATCCAATCAATGACTTGGCTGACCTGATTGTGCATTGGCTTCATGATTATAACCCCATTTGCTTGACGGCGAGATCGCGCATAATTTCTTCCGAGCCACCACCGATGGCGATGACCCGGACTTCACGGTAGACTGTTTCAACGCGGTTTCCGCGCAAATACCCCGCCCCGCCCAAAATCTGCATCGCCTCCCGCGCGACATATTCGAGTTGCTGTGTTGCAAAGAATTTCGCCTTGGTGATCTCCGCCACAGGCATGTCTCCCGCTTCGATCATGGCGCAGAGGCTCCAGCCGAGCGCGCGCACCGCATCAATGCGAGAACTCATCTCCGCGATTTTGTGGCGAATGACTTGGTGCTTAATCAGCTTTCGCCCGAACGTTTCTCTTTCCTGCGCCCAAGCGATGCTCTCTTCCAGGCAGGCTTCCATCATGCCGAGTGAGGTCGCGACAAGCGACAGACGCTCATAGTTGAAATTATGCATGATCGAGAGAAAGCCGTAATTTTCCTGCCCCATAAGATTCGTGGCGGGCACACGGCAATCATCAAAGTAAAGCGTGGCTTGGTTAGATGCCCACCAGCCCTGCTTCTTGTCCAAAGACGTGCGTGAAAAGCCGGGACTATCGGCCTCGACAAAAAAGAGCGAGATGCCCGCCAGACCCGCCTCACCGGTTCGCGCACCGACGACGAAATAGTCGCTTTCCATGCCGCCTGTGATGAAGGTTTTCGATCCGTTTAAAACCCAATGATTGCCATCCCGCTTGGCCGTCGTTTTTAGGTTCGCGACATCCGATCCACCGCCCGGTTCGGTTATCGCAAGGCTGCTACCTTTTCGGCCCGCAATAACATCTGGTAAGACACGCTCTCTAATTTCTTCAGCGGCGAGTTTTTGAATGGGATCAAGACTGATCCCGCGTCCGCCAATGGCCGCACCCACACCGCCGACGCCGCAGCGCGCAATTTCGACCGCCGTATCCCAGCGCATAAAAGGATCGTCAAAACCCAGCCCGCCATAGCGTTCGTCAATGCCAAAGCCCCAAATGCCAAGCGCCCCGAACTTTTCATGCAAAGACCATGGGACTTCGCCTGCCTCGTCCCAGGCAAACATATGCGGAAAGACCTCACGCTTCACAAAAGCGCGTAGCGTCTCGCGATATTCACGGCGTTCATCCGTTTCGTACGGATTAGTCAGCATACACTCTCCCCAGAGTTATGCTGACATTAGGCGATCTGACAGGCGACGCAACGGCTCACGCGCTCGCATTCCATATGCGTTTCGCTCTGCTTTCCAGACACTAAAAAAGGCCGTTCCGATCTTTCGCCGGAACGGCCTCTCCCCCGAAGCGCGCAAAGCGCCTCTCCCCCTGTAAATGGTTTATGCGCTTAGAAGTCTTTGCGCAGGCTCACGCCGTAAGTGCGTGGCTGGTTCGGATAGGCATTGAAGGTGCCCGCCTGAACAACGCCTGGGAACGCACTTGTGTACGTTTCGTGGTTGAACAGGTTGTTACCCCAAACCCGCATGGACAGACCATTGTCAAGCTCAACACCGATTGAGCCGTTAAAGATGCTCGTATCGCGTGTCAGACCTGGGATGTTGTCCACGATGAGCACTTCATCTTCATACTGATACTGACCGCGGATAAAGGCTGTCGTGCCATTCTCAAACTGGTGCGTGTAGGTCGCGGAAGCTGAGAGTGCAATCTCATTGATACCCGCGGGTTTCTGACCCGACAGATCACCATTACCATCAACAACGCCGTCGGCGCGGTCGACATCGCTACCTGTCACAACCGGAGCGGACGTAAAGCTGTCATAGATTGGGTCTTGGATGACACCGGCAAAGGTCAGCGTCAGCGGCTCAATCGGAGTGAATGTCGAGTCAAATTCGAAACCTTGTGTCGATTGTTGACCCGCATTGGCGAGGACGAAACCAGTGCCTTGGAAGATTGTTGACTGGAAGTTCTCAACAGTCTGATCAAAGACAGCGACGTTGATCGCGCCCAGTTCCCAACGACCTTTAAATCCGAGTTCAAAGACTTCGACTGTCTCAGGATCTGAGAAGCGCGTTCCGAAGTTACGACCCGTTGTTGGGTTATAGTTGTTCGGCAAGAGGCCACGAGAGCTCAAAGCCGCCGCGTCAGAGAAGAAGGGACGCGAGTCACGTGTTAGGTTCCAAGATGACGCTTTGAAGCCCGTGGCGTAGCTACCGTAAACATTCATGTTGTTGTTCACTTCGTAAGCCGCTTTGAGCGAGTATGTCAGCTCATCGTCAAGTGTCCGGCCATTTTCAACCGAGTTCGGGAAGGCCAGGAATTGTGGCTGGAACTGCAGCGCGAACAAACCAGCCAGTGGGTTCACGTTTGGATCAAGGCTGCTGCGGTCAATCGCGGCTGCACCCGCGGCAACCTGTGCTTCGAACCCCGGATAAACGACAGAACCTGGTGCTGTATTACCCATCGTGTCAATGAAACAGGTCGCCCCAAGGACAGCGCCAACATTGGCCGGTGAGAACGGTAATGGGCCTAGGCCACAGCTTGCAGCAAGCGCTGGGAAGTTTTCTGCCAGCGCCCCGACTGTCAGGACCTGAAGACCTGGCAGACCTTCAAGGTCAATGTTACCAAAGACGTCGGTATTAACGGAGGACCCGGAGACGTCTTTTCTATCTTCTGTGTAGTTAGCCCCAACGGAAAGCGTTAGACGATCTGTGGCTTCAAAATCGATCGTGCCAAAGATTGAGTAGGCCTCGTTATCCTGTACGAAAGTCTCGTTCACGCCTGTGCCTTCGGCAAAGAACGTTCCAGGATCAATCCCAAGGATTGTTTCAACATTCGCGAGACCGCCAGAAGCAAGGGCTTCCAGATAACGTCGCGTATCGGCACCGTAATCAAAACCAGAGTCCTGATCGATCGTCTCATTAAAGTAATAGCCGCCGATCATCCACTCCAATTGGTTCCCGCCATTGGACGTGAACCGCACCTCGTGTGTGAACGTGTCCAGCTCGTTTGTTTGAAAAACACCCGGTAGAATTTCGAGTGAGTTATAATCGGAGTCGTTGATATATTCAGACACAGTTTCACGGTAGGCCGTGATCGTTGTCATAGTTGCGAAACCCAGATCGTAATCGAGTTGCATCGAGACACCACCATCATCGATCTCGTTGAACGTCTCTGTGTCGACGAATGTCTCATAGGTGAACTGATCTGCTGCGCTTGGCTGACGCCCACCGAGAGAGGCAATGAGCTGACCCGCTGTAGGCGCCCCAGCGGCAAGAGGTCCTTCGATAGCAACGCCCGTGCCGCAGCAATTTTCGTTAATGCTGCTTTGATCAGCAATGAAGCGAATGGAGAGCTCATCGGTTGGCTCCCAAAGAAGCTGACCGCGCCAGTTAAAGCGATCGAGGTTGTTCAGCTCTTCATCGACACCGCCGATGACATCGAAGTAGCCACCGCGTTTTTGGAAACCAATGCCCAGGCTTGCGGCCACATTGTCTGCCAGGCCGCCTGTAATGTAGCTCTTCCCGTAATACAGACCGTAATTGCCGACGCCGCCTTCAAGGTAGCCTTGTGTTTCGTACTGTGGGGCTTCTGTGACAATGCTGACGACACCGGCGGAAGCGTTTTTACCAAAAAGTGTTGACTGTGGGCCGGACAGGACCTCGATACGCTCAAGCGCTGGAAGATCGCTGATCTGGGCTGCTGCGCGGGAGCGATAAACGCCATCAATGAAAAGACCGACCGCTGGTTCAATACCGTAATTGTTGCCGCCATTGCCAAAACCGCGAATGGTCAGTGTTGTGTTGGCTGAATTTTGCAGCTGTGAGACGCGGAATGTCGGTACGACAGTCTGCAAATCCTTAATATCAAGAATCTGCGCTTTCTCAATGACGTCTGCAGACGTCACAGTAACAGCGACTGGCGTATCTTGGAGCGTGGTTGGGCGCTTAGTCGCCGTAACAATAATCTCATCTTCTGAGAGCTGCGCGGTGGCAGGCGTTGCGATGAGAGCAATAACGGCCGCCGATGCAGCCATACGCAAAGATTGTTTGATCATGAGTTTCCCGACATTAAGTGACTGCGTTAATCGCAGATATTACGGCTGCGTTAGTAAAGGGAATTCACGCCTGCAAGATCATTTTTGATTGCAACTGTAATCTTTCGTGATCTTGTTGTTTTCAGGTCACAGGCCCGCCATGGATGAAATAATGGATACGGACATGCACTTTCGCACCCAATTGCAGCAAAGAGACCTCCTATGGGGACCATTCTTCACGTCAGGCGACATTGTCGCCGCAGAAGCCATCGGTCGGATCGATTGTGACGCGGTTTGTGTCGACCTCGAGCATGGCCTTTTTGATCAACGCGATCTTTCAGCATGTATTCTCGCGCTCAAATCCGCGCAAAAATATGTGATTATACGGGTTCGGCAGAATGAACCTTCGCTCATTGGCCAAGCCCTCGACCTCGGCGCCGATGCCATTCTCTGCCCGCATGTAAACACGAAAGCGGACGCAAAAAGACTCGCGGCAGCCTGCCGCTATAAAACAGGGCGCGGATATAGCGGTGCAACCCGCGCGAATGGCTTTGGTGCGCGAGGCATGGACACGCATTGTGATACTGAAGACGCGCGGGTCGCTGTGATCGCGCAAATCGAAGACGCTGAGGCCGTCGAGAATATAGATTCTATCTGCGCCGTTGAGGGTTTGGATGCCATTTTTATCGGCCGATCTGATCTCACCGTCTCAATGGGCCATCGCGACCGCAACCATTCAGACGTCATAAAGGCCGTTGAAACTGTCGCTGCGAGCGGACAGGCCGCGGGTCTCGCCGTCGGGACTTTTACAGCAGAGCTTTCCGAAATCGCCCATTGGCAACAGTGTGGCATCAGCCTCTTCTTATTAGGGAGCCAGATCGGGTTTATGGTGTCTGGCGGACAAGCTTTCGCCGAATGTTTTCGAAACGCCGCCGACAGCTAAAGCCTCACAATTCGCAGACGTTTACGTTAACGTCATGCATTTTTGTCGATCAACAGATTACGGATGAAGGGGGAAATCACAGCGCGCCCCCCTTTCTTTCTGCTGTCCACACGTATTAGAGGCTGCGCAACTTTTTCATAAAACCAATTCGGGGAGACGCCCACATGGCCGAAGCCTTTATTTACGATGCCGTGCGCACACCACGCGGCAAAGGCAAGAAAGACGGATCACTACACGAGATCACACCACTGCAACTCTCAGCCCAGGTCCTCGATGCCATCCCAACGCGGATGGGTATCGAAAAGGGTGAAGTCGAAGATGTGGCCTTCGGGTGCGTCTCTCCCGTCGGCGAACAGGGCGCAGTCATAACGCGGACGGCCATCCTGGCAGCAGGCTATCCGAACGAGACGTCCGGCATTCAGGTCAACCGCTTCTGTGGCTCCGGCCTAGAGGCCACGAATATTGCAGCAGCAAAAGTTATGTCAGGCGAATGCGATCTGGCCATTGGCGGTGGTGTGGAAAGCATGTCCCGCGTTCCCATGGGCTCTGACGGCGGCGCGATGGTTACTGATCCACAAGCCAGCTTTGATGCTTACTTTGTGCCACAAGGCATCTCTGC
>CAWUKE010000065.1:0-10576 GCA_963922935.1 uncultured Alphaproteobacteria bacterium
GCGCCTGTGGCGGACGTTGATCCGTTATCAGTGGCCTCTGTGGAAGATGTGGAGGCGATCCAAGCTGCCGTTTATGATTACTTTGACGGGCAGGGCTATGCAGACTTTGAACGCTTAGATCGCGCCTTTGCTGATAATGCGACGATGCACGGTGTTATGGTGAATGATGAAGGCGAAGCCAGCCTTCGACAGTGGGATGATTTCCAAAGCACGTTGCAAGCGTGGGGTAGTAATGAAAACCCACCGGGGGAACGGGACGGCGAGATCTTATCTTACCATGTTACGGACGGTCGGATCGCGACGGTGCATTTCCGCTCCGCCGATCGGTTCTACGATACACTCACATTGGTTAAAATGAATGGCGACTGGGTCATCGCGACCAAAGTCTTCGTCCGGCAATAGATTTTAGGATTACCCACTGATGGCAATCGATATTCAAATGCCTGCTTTGTCCCCGACGATGGAGGAAGGGACACTGGCGAAATGGCTGGTCAAAGAGGGCGACAGCGTCAGCTCTGGCGATGTGATCGCCGAAATTGAGACCGACAAAGCGACCATGGAAGTCGAGGCCGTCGATGAAGGCACGATCGGCAAGCTTGTCATCGCCGAAGGCTCCGAGGGCGTGAAAGTCGGCGCTGTCATTGCGCAACTCTTGGAAGAGGGCGAGAGCGCGGATGATCTGGCGGTTCCGGCCGATCGAGGTCAAATCAAAGCGGACGATAAAGGTGATGAAAAGCCCGGCACTGCCGGTCCAGCCCATCCAAAAAATGCCAACGCAAACCGGGATGGCTCTGATGCCGCTAAACCCGCGGCTAAGCCTGTTGCGTCTGACCCGGACATTCCGACCAATATCAAAATGGTCTCCACGACGGTTCGCGATGCGCTGCGCGATGCGATGGCCGAAGAAATGCGCCGCGATGAGACCGTGTTTGTCATGGGCGAAGAGGTCGCGGAATATCAGGGCGCCTATAAAGTCACGCGCGAACTCCTGCAGGAATTTGGTGCCAAGCGCGTTGTCGACACGCCGATCACGGAATATGGCTTTGCGGGTATCGGTGTCGGCGCGGCCTTTGGCGGATTGAAGCCGATTGTCGAATTCATGACGTTTAACTTCGCGCTCCAAGCCATTGATCATATTATCAATTCTGCAGCGAAAACGCTCTATATGTCCGGTGGGCAGATGCGTTGCCCCATCGTGTTCCGCGGCCCGAATGGAGCCGCCAGCCGTGTGGGTGCGCAGCACAGCCAAGACTTCTCGGCCTGGTACGCCCATGTGCCAGGGCTTAAGGTTATCGCGCCTTATGACAGTGCGGATGCGAAGGGCTTGCTCAAGGCCGCGATCCGCGATCCGAACCCGGTTGTCTTTTTGGAGCATGAGTTGCTCTATGGCGAAAGCTATGACGTGCCGGATATGGATGATTTCCTGATCCCGATCGGCAAAGCGAAAATCCGCCGTGAAGGCTCTGATGTCACAATCGTGGCCCATTCCCGTATGGTGAAATTCGCGCTGGAAGCAGCGGAAACGCTGGCGGGTGAAGGGATCGATGCGGAAGTGATCGACCTGCGGACCTTACGCCCGCTCGACACAGATACTGTGATCGAGAGCGTGAAGAAGACTAACCGCATCGTCTGCGCCGAAGAAGGCTGGGCGCAACATGGCGTCGGCGCGGAAATTGCCTCCCGCGTGGTCGCCGAAGCGTTCGACTATCTCGACGCTCCGCCGGCGCGCGTGCATCAGAAGGACGTGCCACTGCCGTACGCGGCGAACTTGGAAGCGCTGAGCTTGCCGGGCGCTGAAGACGTGGTGAAGGCAGCGAAGGCTGTGCTTTATGTGGACTAGTTTCCGCATTTCGACTTCTGAAGCGGAGCGGCTATCCGAAGTTTTTCGCGATGCGGAGGGCGTGGTTCGTGATGATACGGACTTGGGGTTTGGCTTCCGTAAACAACTAGCTGATGAGTTGAGTGACGCTGCATTTTTTGTTGGATACAGGTCATTTGCGACGGACCTATATTCGGGGTTTCCTCAAATAGCGGTCGCTCTGATTTCATTCATGTCGCCTAAAGACCTTAACAACTTTCGGTTTGCTAGCTTTCAAAGAGATGAAAGAGTCAAAACGGACGTCGAAGCGGTTGGAAGGCAGAAAGCTGTCGAAGTAATCGGAGCTTTTTATAGCTTAGCGTGGTTTGTTCGGTCTAAAAGATTTTGGAACCTGCCAGGTGAGCGGCGTGCCGCACGTGAAGCAATAGATAAGGCTCTTAGTTTGTTTTCGCTTCTCGGCTACGAGTTGGACAAAAAGAACTCTTTGGAATCTGAAAATGCCCATTGAAATCCTCATGCCCGCCCTCTCTCCGACGATGGAGGAGGGGACACTTGCGAAATGGCTCGTGAAAGAGGGGGACACGGTCTCCTCTGGCGATGTCATTGCGGAAATCGAAACCGATAAGGCCACCATGGAAGTGGAAGCCGTGGACGAAGGCACGGTCGCCAAGCTACTGATCGAAGGCGGGAGTGAGGGCGTGAAAGTCAACGCGCCAATCGCGCTGCTGTTGGAAGACGGCGAAGACGCGAGCGCGATTGCGGGCTATGGCAGTGGCGGTGGGGCCGCGACGGCGAAAGAGCCCGCAGCGCAAGCCAATAAGGCGTCGACTCCGGCCTCTGCCCCTGCGCCTGTTGAAACGCTGCAAAAGACCGACAGCAGCTCAGCGAAGGGTGATCGCATTTTCGCCTCGCCCCTCGCCAAACGTCTGGCCGAGCAAGTTGGGCTAGACCTCGCCTCCATCTCCGGCTCCGGCCCCAATGGTCGGATCGTGAAAGCGGATGTGGAAGCGGCGAAAGCGGCGCCGAAAGCCGCCCCCAAAGCCCAACCCGCACCAGATGCGGCTCCTGCACCTACAACGACTGAAGTCGGCCTTCCCCGCGCCACCGCTGGTGCGGAAGCGCTCGCCAAGATGGGCATTCCAGCAGAGAGTTACCGTCTCGAAAAACTGGACGGCGTCCAAAAAGTTATCGCGCGTCGCCTGACGTCTTCCAACGTCAATGTGCCGGACTTCCCGCTGACCATTGATTGCGAGATCGACGCGCTTCTCGCCATGCGCAAAGAGCTGAACGGCCAAGCGCCGGAAGGGATTAAGATCAGTGTCAATGACATGCTGATCCGCGCCTGCGCCTTATCGCTCAAAGCTGTGCCTGAGAGTAATGCCAGCTATACGGAAGACGGCATCGCTTACCACCATCACGCCGATGTGGCCGTGGCGGTCGCGAGCGAAAAAGGCCTCATCACGCCGATCGTCCGCGAAGCCGAGAATAAAGGTCTGTCGACCATCTCTTCTGAGATGAAAGACCTCGCGGGTCGCGCGCGGGACGGCAAGCTCAAACCCCAAGAATATCAAGGCGGGAGCTTCTCGATCTCAAACCTCGGCATGTTCGGGATCAAGCAATTCGGCTCCATCATCAACGAACCGCACGGCATGATCTTATCCGTCGGGGCGGGTGAGCCGCGCCCGGTCGTCAAAGACGGTGCGCTGGCGATTGCGACCGTGATGACGGTGACGCTGACCTGCGATCACCGCGTGGTGGACGGGGCGGCGGGGGCGCGCTGGCTGCAACACTTTAAAAGGTTGATCCAGAACCCCCTAACCATGATGCTGTGACGATGATGTTGTAGGCCACGCTGCAAACGCTCGCGCGACAGGCGAGGGCGTTTGTGGTATGATCTGAACCAAAGTAGGGATGGGGCGTAATTGCTGGAGCCTGCTATGGTCGCCAAATATCTGATCGCCGGAACCTTGTCTGCTATCCTCGCGGGTGGGGCCGTTTGGGTTGCGGCTGATGCGACGGAAGGGGATCATCCGCTTCCCAAAGAGACAGTCAAAACCGTCGTTACAGAGACGATTACGACTGAGACTGTGGAAACTGTGACAGAAGCCGAGGGTGCTACGTCAGAGTCAATCGAAGGTGACGTCGAGGCTGGTACTAATTCTGCGCAAATTATTGATCGTCTGATGCTTCGGTCTTCAGGTTCCGAGTCTGGTGAAAGTGAGTCTGGCGAAAGTGAGGCGGCAATAGACGCTGCCGATCATGATTCTGACAGTGACGCTGATAGTCTCGACATATCTGCCGCAGAGACAAGCCACACGATGGAGATCGGTGAGCGCACGCCAGAGGCCGATACAGAAAGCCGCTCCGCGATCGAGATCGACGTTAAAGAGGTGTCGCCGAAAGACAGTGTGCAAACGGTCGTGGTCAATGGATCGGATAAAGGCACAAGTACATTCGTGATCGCGCCAAAGCCCGATGCGCCTGAAAAGGACGGGATTACGGTGTCAAAAGAAGTGTTGAATGACGACGAAGAGTCCGATCCGCTCATGAATGTCGGACCAGAGGAGTCCGCCTCTGTCCCTCAGGAGATCGCAACACCGACCCCAAGCCCAGTCTTACCAGACATGTCTATTGGCTCAAAGACATCCGAAACGTTTGAGATCGTGATGGATCAAGCGCGTCAAATCGAGATGATTGAGGCGCGGGATGATGCGTTTTTCCGCATCTTTGACTATACCCTTGCGAAGCAAGACTATGATCGCTCGCGTCTTGTTATCCCCCAACTTTCGACTGAGGCCCTGCGCGATACGGCGCGCCAGAATCTCGGGATTGCGATGGCTGAAGAAGGACAGCTGGAAGCGGCCTTTGCCATCGTTGAAGACATGGAAATCGAGGCTTTGACCGATACGGCCCGCGCCCTGATTATCCGTGCCGCAACCGAGATGGATGGCTAGCCAGAAGGGCTGAAAATCAGTAGAGACTTCTTGGTAATTGAGGAGTCTTCATGTCCGATTTTGACGTCATCATTATTGGGTCCGGGCCAGGCGGTTATGTGACCGCTATCCGGGCCAGCCAGCTGGGTCTGAAAACGGCGATTATTGAAAAAGCGGAACTCGGCGGTGTGTGCTTGAACTGGGGCTGTATCCCGACAAAGGCGATGCTGCGCTCGGCGGAAGTCTATCACAATATGCAACATGCTAAGGCCTATGGCCTGTCAGCTGAGACTGGATATGACCTCGCCGCGATAGTGAAGCGGTCTCGGGATATAGCGAAGCAGCTCTCAGGTGGCGTGACGCATTTGATGAAGAAAAATAAGATCAAAGTGATTGCAGGTCACGCCTCTCTAAAGGCGGGGAAGCCGGCTCCTACTGTTGTCGTCGATGGCAAGGACTACACCGCAGATCACGTCATCCTAGCGCCCGGCGCGCGGGCTCGGACGATCCCGCAAGCGGGTCTGGAACCAGACGGCAAAACGATCTGGACCGCGCGCGAGGCGATGGTGCCGGATACAATTCCGGATCGTCTTTTGGTGATCGGATCCGGCGCGATTGGGATGGAGTTTGCGAGCTTCTTCTCCGCTTTCGGGGCGAAGACAACTGTCGTGGAAATGATGGATCGTATTTTGCCAGCCGAAGACGCGGAAATATCCAAATTCGCGCAGAAACAGTTTGAGAAGCGAGGGCTGGAATTCCGCCTTGGTACACAGGCTTCTATCAAGACGGACGGTAAGGTTGTCACGGCTACGCTGACAAAAGATGGCAAAGAAGAAACGGCCCAATTTGATCGCGCCATCTTGGCGATCGGTATCGTTGGCAATGTCGAAGATATGGGTCTAGAAGACCTCGGGGTTAAGATCGATCGGTCCCACATTACGGTTGACGAATTTTCCCGCACCGCTGTTCCGGGTCTTTATGCCATTGGCGACGTGACAGGCCCGCCCTGGCTTGCTCATAAAGCGTCGCATGAAGGTATTATTTGTATCGAAAAGATTGCCGGGCAAAATCCACACCCGCTCGATACAAACCGCATTCCGGGTTGCACCTATTGTCATCCTCAAGTCGCGAGTGTCGGCTTGACGGAAGCCCAGGCGAAAGAAGCGGGGCACACTGTCAAGGTCGGGAACTTCCCTTTTATTGGGAATGGCAAAGCGATTGCGCTGGGTGAGCCGGAAGGCTTTGTCAAAACCGTTTTTGATGCCGCAACGGGTGAATTGCTAGGCGCGCATATGATTGGCGCGGAAGTGACAGAGCTGATCCAAGGTTACACGATTGCGCAGACGCTAGAGACGACTGAGCATGAGCTGATCGAAACCGTTTTCCCGCACCCGACCTTATCAGAGATGATGCACGAAGCGACGTTGAGCGCGTTTGATCGCACGCTTCATTTCTAGAGGGTAGCTTTAGTCCGCTAACTGTACGGGTCGTCCTGTTTGGGGGCGACCAAAGCGGAGCCATTCTCCAAAAGCGGTCTTCTTGGCCAGCATAGGCTTTTCGACACAGGTCCAGCTGAGCCAGGCGAGCCCCACTACGAAGGGCAGGCAGACGGTAAATAGAGCCACGACGCTTAGGTTCGGGAACCAAGAAAAAGCGAGCTGCATCACCGCCCAGTGATAGATGTAGATGCCGTAGGAAATATCATCGATCGATTTTAGCCAATCCCACCGCGGCATACGGGCATAAGCGACGAAAATCACAAACCAACCTAGCAGCAGATTCACTGTGACCTCAATGATAGAGGTCTGGTGGGTTAACCAACTGAAGGCGAGCAAAATTGGTGCTGCAACCCAAGTAAACCGTAGCCGTTCCCGGTAAGCGTAGATTGTGGCCCCTAAGCCGTAAGCGATCCCAAATCGGACCGCATTTTCGACCGTTCCGGGCAGCGATTCAAACAGTTCGAAACTTTGACCCACCATCCACACAAGACAAGGCAGGATGAATTGCGCCAAAATCATCCAACGCTTGCGCATAAGGCCCAATGAAAAGGCCACCAGTGTCGTTATGTAACACAGCATCTCGTAGCGTAACGTCCACAGCGGGGCAGACCCAAACGGCTCCCCATTGCTTTCGAAAACGCCTGGCAGGATCATTCCGGTCTTGAAAAAGGTCAGAACCCATAAAGGCTGCCCGAGTAGCTGTGGGTCTGTCAGATAGCTTAACCAAGGTCGGTTGGTCGCGATTAGCCCTATAAAGAACATCACGAAAAGGACGTGAACGATCAAAGCGGGATAAATCCGTAACAGTCGGGCGGATAGGAAACTCGGCCCGTCACCTCTGTAAAGCATTGATTTTGTTACCAAAAAACCTGAGGCGACGAAGAAGAGGTTCACCGCAAGGTAACTGAAACTGTAATGATAGAAGACGTTAGGTTCCATCGTCGCGTCACGAAGCGCGATGACATAGGCGTGGCCGACCATCACTAGCAATGCGAAAACGAGCCGCAAAGGGGTAAAGAAATTGTCGTGTCCGTCCCGAATAAGGACGGCTTGGCTATCTGGCCGCATAACCGTCATCCTTCATGACATAAGGTTCATAATTTAAGGAAAGCAAAAAATGGGCCAGTTTTTTTGCAACACAGTGTCTCGCCTTTGGGACCTTGTGTCTTGGCGCGCGAAAGTCCATCTACGCAGGGCTATGGCTACACTCATTGATTTGAACAAACGCCCCGACGCGCGCCCGCGCCATCCGGAGAAGGCTAACCGTCCTGATACGGAAATCTTGCGTAAACCGAGCTGGATCCGGGTGAAAGCCCCAACATCCAAGGGCTATGCGGAAACGCGCAAGATTGTGAAAGATAAGGGCCTTGTCACGGTTTGTGAGGAAGCCGCCTGTCCAAACATTGGCGAATGTTGGGAGAAGTCACACGCGACTTTCATGATTTTGGGCGAAATTTGCACGCGGGCCTGCGCCTTTTGCAATGTCGCGACGGGTCTACCGCAAGAGGTCGATGCTTACGAACCCGCGAAGATTGCGGAAGCCGTTGCGGAAATGAACCTACAGCATGTCGTAATTACGTCCGTCGATCGGGACGATCTGGCCGATGGCGGGGCGCAGCACTTTGTCGATGTGATTGAAGCGATCCGGGGTAAATCGCCGAAGACGACAATTGAAATTCTGACGCCGGACTTTCTGCGCAAAGGCAATGCGCCAGATATTGTGATCGATGCGAAACCGGATGTGTTTAACCACAATCTTGAAACAGTGCCTCGTCTCTACCTCTCTATTCGTCCTGGCGCGCGTTATTATCATTCCTTGCGTTTGTTGGAGCGCGTAAAAGAGCGTGATCCGAGCCAATTTACGAAATCGGGTTTGATGGTCGGTCTGGGCGAAACCAAAGAAGAAGTGATGCAAGTCATGGACGATATGCGCTCCGCTGGCATCGATTTCCTGACGATCGGCCAATATCTCCAGCCCACCCGCAAACACGCTAAGTTGGAGCGGTTCGTCACACCGGAAGAGTTTAAAGCTTACGAGACGATCGCGCGGGCCAAAGGTTTCCTTATGGTGTCAGCCAGTCCTTTGACCCGCAGTTCTTATCATGCTGACAGCGACTTTGCGAAGCTTCGCGCGGCCCGGGATGCGCAGCTGGCAGGGACCGCCTAAGTGCCATCGACCAGCTTTCTAGAGAGAATTCCGCATGATCCTGACTGTGTCTTGGGTCTTGTGACAGACGTCGAGCGTTATCCGGATTTTGTACCCGGTATGGCGGCGCTGCGCATTACAAAGCGGCTAGACGACGGTTTTGAAGCCGAAGCCGTGATTGCTTACAAAAACATCCGTGAAACTTTTGGCTCACGGATCAAAATCGATGAAGTAACGCGCATCGTTACTGTGACAAAGGCGGAACGCGGCGGCCCGGTCAAAGAGCTGCTCAATCGCTGGCAATTTCATGAATTATCGGATGGGACAACGCTTGTCGACTTTCAGATCAATGTCCGCCTAATGTTCCCGCTCGAAAGCCTGCTGAAGCAGAAATTCGATAAGGTCAAAACGGCTGTCCGAGACGTTTTCGTTCAGCAAGCCCTCGACAATTGTCCTAGAGTCAGTCCGGTGATGCCGCGGGAAACTCTGATTGCAGAGGTGTCAGACCTCAAAAGAGAGTTCGGCCACCGTCTCGCTTAGGCGTTTCATGGCATGGATGGTCGCATAGTCCCGTACGCGATTACGGCTGGGGGCGTCGAAATGCTGGCGTTCGGTTTGAAGGCCGTTTGCTGTTGAGATCCCAAAACAGACAGTCCCGACCGGCTTTTCTTTCGACCCCCCGCCAGGTCCGGCCACGCCAGTAATCGAAATGGCGATATCGACGCCTAAGCGTTCCCGCGCGCCTTTGGCCATCTCTCCGGCGACAATCTCGCTCACCGCTCCGTGGTCTTTAAGGCTGTCCTCTGAGACGCCGATCAGGGCGACTTTCATCGCATTCGAATAGGTCAGGAACCCACCCATGAACACGGCGGAGCTGCCGGGCATGGCCGTAATTGCTGCGCCTAGAAGGCCGCCTGTGCAGCTTTCAGCAACCCCAATCGTGAGGCCTTTTGCCTTCGCCGCCTCTAGCAGAGCCTTTGAGGCGCGGAAGATATCGGCGAGAATAGGATCGGTCATAGAGCGCGCTTTACGGTTGCAATGGCCTGGGCCGCGATGCCTTCCTGACGACCGGTAAAGCCGAGGCCCTCGGTTGTGGTGGCTTTGACGGAGATATGTTTCGCCTCCAAGCCCGTAATCGCAGCGATCTGTTCGCGCATGGCGGCGCGGTAGGGTTTGACCTTGGGTCGCTCACAGATCAGCGTCAGGTCAATATGCACAAGAGACGCTCCAGTCTCTTTGGCTAGCTTGACGGCGTGAGCGAGGAACTGATCGCTGCTGGCCCCTTTCCACTGTGGGTCAGAGGGCGGGAAATGATCGCCAATATCGCCTTGGGCAATTGCCCCTAAAATCGCGTCGGTGATCGCATGTAGACCCACATCAGCATCGGAATGACCGACTAGGGCGAGAGGGCTTTCAATCTCAATTCCACAGAGCATCAACGGTTTGTCTGATGTCTCGAGACGATGGACGTCAAACCCCGTTCCTGAAACTGTTACCATCTGGCTGAGCATAGCTTCGGCTTTGGCGAAATCTTCGGGAAAAGTCACCTTGAAGTTCCGCTCTGATCCTGGCGTAAAGGCTAATGAGAGGCCAGCCTCGCGCGCGACGGCAATATCATCATGCGCGCTAGCGTCTGCGGGGAGATTTTCAAAAGCGCGCCAGATTTTCTCAAAATGAAAGGCTTGTGGCGTTTGGACCCTGTGCAGGGTGCTTCTGTCAACAGGGTCAAAATCATCCGTTTTTAGGGCGTCAACGATAGGTAAAGCTGGGACGGCGCCGTCATGGGCTTTAAGCGCTTCGATCAAGGGGGCAATCAGATCGCGATCCAGAAAAGGCCGGGCTGCATCATGGATCATCACGATGTCAGGCGGGTTTTCTTTAAGAGCCGCCAATCCGGCTCTGACGGAGGCTGTGCGCGTCGCGCCGCCTATTACCAATTTGGCATTCGGCGCGAGAGCTCTAGCCCGGTCGTCGCCCTCTGCGATGACCAGAATTGTTCGACTGAAAACTTCACACTCTGCTGCACTTTTCAGCGTATGCGCGAGGAGGGGTGAGCCCGCTAGGGACTTGTATTGCTTTGGGATTTCGCCACCAGCGCGTAAGCCCTGTCCAGCAGCGACCAATATGAGTGCAATATCTGTCAAAATCTGCGTCTCTGTATGCCCAAAAGTTGTGCGAG
>CAWUKE010000066.1:0-10424 GCA_963922935.1 uncultured Alphaproteobacteria bacterium
GCCATGACAAATGCCCAGGCCGCCCGCAAAGCGGCGGCGATGGCTGTAACCGATGTGTTAGGCCGCGGCTTTCGCTTGGAAGGCTCGCTCGCCCGTAATCAAGCGCTCGAAGGTTTGGACGCACGCGATCGCGCCTTTGCTCGGGCCATTGCGGCGACTACTTTAAGGCGTCTTGGGCAGGTCAATGCTGTCCTGGCCCCCTTAGTCAAACGCTCCCCGCCTGGTCGTGTGCAAGCGTATCTACAAACCGCAACGGCGCAGATGGTCTTTATGGACGTCGCACCGCACGCCGCTGTTGGCGATGCCGTCGCGCTTATCAAAGCAGACCGCAAGAGTGAGCCTTTCTCAGGTCTGGCCAATGCTGTTCTTCGCAAAGTGGCTGAGACCGGGAAATCAGATGCGGCCCGCACCCCACCCGTTGAAAACATTCCCGGATGGATGCGCAGCGAATGGGACCGCCTCTATGGTAAGGCGGCTGTGCGTCGTATGGCCTTACTTCTCTCTCAAAGCCCGCCGCTTGATTTATCTGTGAAAGCCGACCCTCAAAACTGGGCAAAGACATTGGGCGGCGAGGTCTTGGGCGGGCGAACCGTACGGCTGGCCGAGATCGGCAATGTCGCCGCGCTGCCTGGGTATGAGGAGGGGGCTTGGTGGGCACAGGATGTTGCCGCCAGCCTACCGGCGCGCATTTTACAGGCTGTTGCTGGTGATCTTTCAGGCAAAGATGTGGCAGACCTGTGTGCCGCCCCCGGCGGAAAGGCTATGCAATTGGCCAGCTTTGGCGCCAATGTCACAGCGGTTGATTTGTCTGAAGCCCGGATGAAACGGATGAAGATAAATCTTGAGCGTGTTGGCTATGCCAATGCCGTCAAAATCGTTGTCGACGATATCACGAAATTTGAAACGGATACGCCGTTCGATGCTGTCCTTTTAGATGCCCCTTGTAGCGCGACGGGGACATTCCGCCGACACCCTGATGTCCTTTACAACCGCCGGGAACGGGACATCACGCCTTTGACCCGTCTGCAGGACAATCTGCTGAAGCAAGCCGCCTCGCTTGTGAAACCCGGCGGTGTTCTGGTTTATGCGGTTTGTTCGCTGCAAGAGCGGGAGGGGTTGCCCCGGATTCAAAAACTCCTGAAAGCCTTGCCAGATTTTCGCCTTATTCCTTTTTCACAACCTGAGGGTCTAGACTTCGCGCCTGAGCGACTGGATCCGGCAGGGACGCTGCGCGTGCTGCCTGTGGATTCACCGGATGGGCGGGGCCTGGACGGCTTTTTCATCGCCGCGTTGCAACGGAAAGCCGCGCCTTAAGCTCTGAGCGCCAAAATGCGTTCATAAAGCCTGTATTAACCACATGCAGGCAAAACGGCGCAGAAGTTGCAGCCTTCGCGTTAGCGATGTGTCATTTTGGGAGGCTCTCATGAGCGCGAAACAAATTATCCGCCTATCTTTGTTCGGCGCGGCGGGCGCAATCACACTGGCGGCCACCGCCAATGCGCAAAACTCGCGCTATGGCGGCGATATCTATCAATATGAGTCAGGCCAGAATTGTGGTCAGGCGTGTGCACCAGCGGCGCCAGCTCACACAGGCCGTTACGCGGCCCCAGCCCCTGCTCCAATGGGTGCGCCCGTCTATGTTGACTGTATGCAGGTTGGAACGTGTATGCCGGCGCAGCCCGCGACCGTATATTCGCAGCCAACATATGTTCCGCCTGCACCTGTCTACACACAGCCCGCGCCATCTTACGTGCAAGCGCCAGTAAATTGCCCAGCTGGGACAATGGCGCAACCCGATGGAACCTGCATGCAGGTCGCCACGGGCTATAGCACGGAATCTTACAGCTCTGGCTCGACGTACACGACAGATAGCTACAGCATGGGCTCATCGATGGCCGATTGCCCAGCCGGGACAGTTGCTCAGGCCGACGGAACCTGCATGCAAACAGGATCGTCGTCCTTCACGACAACAACAACTGATAGTTACACCTCTTACAGCTCCGGTTCGACCATGGCGGATTGCCCAGCCGGGACCGTCGCTCAAGCTGACGGAACCTGCATGCAAGGTGGTTCCAGCTTTAGCGGCGGGTCTGTCGAATTGTTTATGGGTGATGCATCCAGTACGACGACAGATTTTGGTTATCAGTCCAGCACGTCGACCTACACTTCAGACTATCGCCCCGTTCGCAAATAGTCCGTTCAAAATAAGCCTTATCAAGCCTGCCCTAGTCTTCCGCTAGGGCGGGCTTTTTCATTTGCGGATGCGGTCCCCGTCATTGCGCCGCCTTCTTTAGGCTGTTAGGGGCAGAGTCCGTAATTCCGTTTCAAAACGGCAACAAGAATCGCGCTAAGGTGACCTTGTGAAAGACATTCTTATTTCCCCATCCATATTGTCCGCCGATTTCGCGGCCCTGGGGCAGGCTGTGTCTGACGTAGACGTGGCGGGCGCAGACATGATCCACATTGATGTGATGGATGGTCATTATGTACCCAACATCACGATTGGACCAGATGTGGTCAAAGCGCTACGGCCGCATAGCCAAAAGCCGTTTGATGTGCATTTGATGATCGCGCCGGTTGATCCTTACATCGAAGCGTTCGCAGACGCAGGGGCTGATATTCTGTCTATACACCCTGATGCCTCCCCACACACCCATCGCAGCTTGCAGACGATTAAGGCGCTGGGTTTGAAAGCTGGCTTGGTCCTTAATCCTGGCACATCAGCCAGCGTTTTAGAGCCTATTTTAGATATGCTGGATTTGATCCTGGTGATGAGTGTCAATCCAGGTTTTGGGGGACAGAGCTTTATCGACAGCCAGCTTCGCAAGATTGAAGCCTTACGCGCCATGATTGACCAGACGGGTCGTGACATCATTTTAGAAGTGGACGGCGGTGTGAATTCGCAAACTGCCCCGGCTTGTATTAGCGCTGGCGCCAGTGCCTTAGTTGCCGGATCGGCTGTCTTTAAAGGCGCTGGATCTTTGGCGGAGAATATTGCTGTGTTGCGTCCTAAGACGCGAGCTGCTGCGTAGTCCTTTGTCCCGCCGCATAACGACAGGCGACGCTCTGCGTCATCGGGCAACGCAATCTTTGCGTTCGGTCCTGCCCTCTAAGCCTTTGCCCCCTGCACGGGCACCGCGTCTGCAATCTGTAAAAAGTGCCCCGAACTTTGGGGATAAAGCGGTCGGGAAGAGCCTTTTATCGGGTCATTGGGATTATGCGGGCCAACGCGTTGATGTTGGTGCGCAGGGTCATCCCTTCGCTATCACTCTTCCGTCGCAAGCTTTTGCCAGTTGGGTGCATAGTTTTGAGTGGCTGCCCGATCTTCTGAGTGTCTCTGGAGGGCAAGACAAAGCCAAAGCTCTGTTAAACCATTGGGTTTTACAATTCCCCCTGAAACCCCATAATAGCTTTGTTAGCGCGCCTGACCGATTAGCCGTTCGATTGTTTCAATGGGGACGCGCTTTTGACGATATAAAAGATGATAGCGGGCTGTTACTCGATAGCTATTTCGGACAGATCCGTCGTTTGCGTCGCGCGGAAGCGGATGTCAGAGACGGCCTTCCGCGTCTTTATGCCGATGCGGCGACGATTATGTTTGGCGCGCGTCTTCTCGATAATTCGGATAGCTGGCTCGCCCGCAGTTTGGATCGCTTGGATACCCAACTCGAAACCCAAATTCTCGCCGACGGCGGACATGTTTCGCGTTCGCCAGCCGCAACATTAGATGCGCTGGAAATCGCCCTTGTAACGGATTCTATCCTCAACGCGCGGGGCTTGTCAGGCTCACCCGCATTAGGGCGCGCGATTGACCGCCTAGCCCCAATGGTTCAGACGCTGCGGCACACGGACGGGGCCTTAAGTGTGTTCCAAGGTGGCTCGGAAGGCAATCCGTCCCGTATCGACGCGGTCCTAACAGCGGTGCCTGGTGACCCGCAACCTTTTGCTTATGGTCCTCATTCGGGATACCATCGTATCGAAATGGCGGGAACGCTATTGCTCACGGATACGGCCAATGTTGCCCCATTCCCTTATGACGGGGATGCACATTTAGCGCCGCTGGCCATCGAAGTCTCAACGCCAGAGGGACGCTTGATTGTTAATTGTGGTTGGCATCCCAATGCGAGCCCACAGTGGCGTCGTCCTGTTCGTTCCGCAGCCGCCCATTCGACCTTGATCCTTGACGAGCGCTCGCCCGGAGATATTTTGGACGACGGTTTCCGCTTTCGGACGTTCGGGCCCGCAATAGCCCAAGATGCGAGTGATGTTAGGGCACGGCGAAAAGAGCAAAAGACGGGTATCTGGTTGGAATGCGCGCATGATGGGTATATGGCGGACTACGGCCTAGGTCATAGGCGACGTCTGTTTATGGGAGAAGACGGCGATGATATTCGTGGAGAAGATAGTCTTTTCGTTCCAGCAGGATCCGTCCCACGTCGGAGAGACCGAATCCCCTTTGCCTTGCGGTTTCACTTCCATCCGGATGTCCGGGTGAGTTTAGCGCAAGATCTCTCCAGCGCTTTGCTCGTGCAACGCGGCCGCGCAGGGTGGCGCTTCCGTACGGATGGTGGGCCGCTTGCGGTTGAACCCTCAGTCTATCTGGGGGGATCAGCTAAGCCTATCCGCGCACAACAATTGGTCATTCGCGGCGAAGCCTATGGCGACAGTGATGGGCAAGGTCGTGACAACCGTGTGCGTTGGTCACTGCGCCGTCTTCGCCCTCGACGGGCCTCCAATACTTCCGAAAATGAGCAGACGTAATGGGTCTGTCTGCTCAGACTGATCGCCGTCATGCGCGCCGCCTCATTTTTACGACGGTGCTGCTCTTGGTTGACGCTGGACTAGCCTGGCTCTCTATGCTGATGGCTGTGCGTTGGCGATACGATGTCAATGTTGAGCCTCTAAGGGCCGATATCGATCATAGATCAGCCCTGATTTCAGCCGTAGTGACAGTGATCGTTTGGGTCATTATGCGCCAAGATCGCGCGATTTGGAGATTCACCAGTCTGGCTGATTTCCGCCGGCTCTTCCTTGGAGTTGTCGTTGTTATGATGATCGTGCCCCTCGCGATGTTTTTAGGGTTTGATCGAGGGGAAGATTTCCCACGCGCCGCGCCGATGATTGCCGGCATTTTGTTTGGTATGGGCATTGTTCTGACAAGGCTAATGACAATGGTCGCACAGAATGGCGACTTCCGCGCCCTATATCGTAGCCCGTCTTTTCATGCGAAAGACGCAATCCTCATTGGGGCGGCGCCAAACATCTATAATTATTTGCGCGACACCACACGTCGGCCAAAGGGGCTGAGTTTTAACCCCATTGGTTTGATTGAAACCTCTGGTCAGTATGATGGGCGTTCCATTCGGTCTGTGCCAGTTTTAGGCGCGCCAGAGGATTTAAACAATATATACCCGAAGCTCGCTGCGCGACGCGATCGGCGGGTACATTTGCTCAGCCTTGATCCCAACCCAGATCCAACTTTAACGGCTCAACTCATCAAACTGGCGTCTAATCTTGGCGCGCCTTTGGCCCGATTCCACCGCGGGGTAGGCGATCAACTGTCCCATTTTGAAGCGGCTGATCTTATTGGTCGGGAACCTCGCGATCTCGATATAGCGCCTGTATCAGAGCTTATAAGTGGAAAGCGTGTTCTGATTACCGGGGCCGGCGGCTCAATTGGGTCTGAACTCTCAGAGCAGATCGCACGCTTGGCGCCGTCTCATCTCGCACTCGTCGATAATAGCGAGTTAAACCTCTTTAAGCTGGAACGGCAGTTGCGAACAATCCTACCGTTTACCCATCCCGCGCCGTGGCGAACCTATATTGCCGATGTCTGTAATGCTGGCCGCATGGCAGAGATATTTGAAGCTGAGCGACCTGAAATTGTTCTCCATGCCGCGGCCTTGAAGCACGTGCCTTTGGGTGAGCGGAATCCCGTTGAAACCTTACGTACGAATGTTTTGGGCACGTCAGTGACCCTCGATATGTGCGAGATTTTTGGGGTCGGTCACTTCGTCTTGATTAGCACGGACAAAGCTGTTGATCCCGTAAACGTCATGGGGGCTTCAAAGCGTATTGTCGAGCTGCTGACGCTGGCCAGGCAAAGCCAGATTCCGCACATGCATACGTCCGCTGTTCGGTTTGGAAATGTGCTGGCCAGCACGGGATCAGTCGTCAATCTTTTCGAAGATCAGATTGCTGAAGGGGGTCCAGTGACTGTGACTCATGGAGATATGAACCGCTATTTCATGACAGTTGAAGAGGCCAGTTCGCTGGTTTTGCAGGCCGCCGCTTTGAATGCGTCTCAAGGCGTTGATCAGGCGCACATTTACGTGTTGGAAATGGGGGAGCCCGTTAACATCACGCAACTGGCTAAGAATTTGATCCGTCTGCGCGGCAAAGTTCCTGGTGAGGATATTGAGATTATTTTCACGGGTTTGCGTCCTGGCGAAAAACTCTCAGAACGCCTGACCCATCGCGAAGAGATGCTTTTGCCGACGATAGTGCCTGGCGTGCGTCGCTTTGATGCCTGTGTGGTTGATCCTGAGAGCATTTTGCGTCGCGTCGATGCATTATTAGAGGCGATTGAGCGCCGCGACCGTGCGAAGATTCGCAAAGCGCTTGCACGCCTGCTCAGGGGCTATGTGCCAAAAGATACGCTCAACGGTTTACCGGTTATGCATGACCTCCCCGACATGCCAGAGGTCGCCAAGCTGAAGGATAGAAGCTCCAAAGGTTCGTCTTAGGATCAAGTATGTTAATGACCTTGCGTGAACCCTGATATTTAACGGGGGTATGGCTTGGCAAAGTCCTCGATTCATCCGATAGGCGCGGCAAATTCTGACCCTTCGAACGGAGCGTCCCCGTGCCGAGCCCAAATCCTGATATCAAACCGTTTGATCCAGACCGTCGCCGCCCTGTCGCGCGGGCTCTCATTTCAGTCTCTGATAAGTCCCGCCTGATCGATCAAGCAAAAGCTCTCGCGTCTCGCGGTGTCGAGTTGGTAAGTACTGGAGGCACCCGGCGCGCCATCGTCGAAGCCGGCCTTGCGGTTAAAGACGTCGCAGACCTAACAGGATTTCCGGAAATGATGGATGGGCGTGTGAAGACACTGCACCCTGCGGTGCATGGCGGCCTGTTGGGCGAACGGGATTTAGAAAGCCACGTTGCGGCGATGGAGGCCCATAATATCCCTGCCATCGACCTGCTCATCGTCAATCTCTACCCCTTTGAGGCGGCTGTCGCAGGTGGTGGATCTTACGAAGACTGCGTTGAAAATATCGATATTGGCGGCCCAGCCATGATCCGGGCTGGCGCTAAAAATCACGCTCATGTCGCGGTTTGTGTCGATGCCGATGATGTTGATGCCGTTCTGGCCGATATGGATGATAATGACGGGCAGACGACGGGCACATTGCGTCAGCGGCTGGCCCACAAAGCCTTCGCGCGCACAGCCCATTACGACGCCGCGATCAGCAATTATTTTGCGGGCATTCGGGGTGATATGGCGCCAGACTATCGGGCTCAAGGGGGCGCCCTCCGCCAAACACTGCGCTATGGTGAGAACCCGCATCAAACCGCCGCCTTCTACTCCGACGGGTCTGATCGCTACGGCGTCTCCAGCGCGACGCAGCTGCAAGGAAAGGCCCTGTCTTACAATAATATCAACGATACCGATGCCGCGTTTGAACTGGTCGCTGAATTTGGCGACGCGCGCGAAGAGGCAAAGCCCGCCGTGGCGATCATCAAACACGCCAATCCGTGCGGTGTGGCCACAGCCGAAAATTTCCTCACAGCCTATCAGAACGCGCTAGCCTGTGATCCAGTCAGTGCCTTTGGCGGCATTGTGGCCCTAAATGGCGTTCTGGATGAGGTGACGGCAAAAGCCATTGTCAAAGTCTTCACCGAAGTCGTCATCGCGCCCGAAGCAACAGACGCGGCGATTGCTGTTTTCAAGAAAAAGAAAAACCTCCGCCTGCTGATCACGGGCGGGATGCCCGATCCGCATGCGCCGTCATTGACCTACCGGAATGTGGCGGGCGGCATCTTGGTCCAAGACCGCGACAATGGTCAGGTGGCAGAAAGCGATTTTAAGGTCGTGACGAAACGTGCGCCGACAGACGCTGAGATGGCCGACCTGAAAATGGCGTGGCGCGTGGCCAAACATGTCAAATCCAACGCCATAGTCTATGTCAAAGACGGCGCAACGGCCGGGATTGGCGCTGGGCAGATGAGCCGTGTTGACGCCGCCCGCATTGCCGCGCGCAAAGCCGAAGATGCGCAAGCAACCGCTGGGTGGGACGCGCCGAAAACGAAAGGCTCCGCCGTCAGCTCAGACGCCTTCTTCCCATTCCCGGACGGCATGCTCGCCGCTGCTAAAGCAGGCGCGACCGCCGTTATCCAACCCGGCGGCTCTATCCGCGATCAGGAAGTGATTGATGCGGCGGACGCTGCAGGGCTTGCGATGGTCTTCACGGGAATGCGCCACTTTAGGCATTAAACTGGCCACATCGAAGTAACGCATCCGTCAATCGCTTTCTTAACATCGGCGGGTTATAGGCGCTTCATGCGGACTTTGCTCACCGGTTTTGTTCTTTGGATCGCGTCTAGCCTATCGGCTTTTGCGACGACCTCTGTGCCTGTCGATACGGGCAAGGTGGTCGCGTCAATCCTAACTGATCATTATGAAGTTGTGCCGGGGCAGGATTTTACCGTCGCGCTAAAAACCAAGTTGGACGATAAGTGGCACACCTATTGGCGCAATCCCGGCGATAGTGGTGAGCCTGTGTCGATCCGTTGGAGCTTGCCCGATGGGGTGAGCGTGAGCGAGATCACCTGGCCGTTGCCCGCGCCGATCGATACTGGCGGGATTATAAATTACGGTTTTGAGGGTGAACCGCTGTTTCCGCAAACGCTGTCAGTTTCTGAGGACGTCCAACTCGGCACGCGCTTGGATCTGGTAGCCGATGTCTACTATCTGGTTTGCAAGGATATTTGCATTCCTGAAGACGGCCAATTGTCCCTATCCGTCATGGTCGGCGGCACGGCGGAGATAAACCCGAGCAATATGGCCGAAATCGACGCGGCTTTCCAAGCGGCGCCACAAAGCAATGACACAATTCGTGGGAGCTTGACGGCCACAGATACGGCGCTGACGATGGAGTTTACCGACCTGCCCGAGGGCGATTTCTCTGACGCCTATTTCTTTCCTTACGCGCAAGACATCGTGAACCATAGCGAGCCGCAGCGCGCACGCGTGGTTGATGGGGGTGTCGTGATTGAAACTGTCGAGGGCTTCGGCTGGGCTAACGGTATTTCCGACACCCAGACGGGCGTTCTCGCCTTTGAACAAAACGGGACCCGTGTCGGGCAAATTATCACTGTCGAACCGAATATGTCCTTTGGCTTAGCGGTGGGGGGCAGTTCGATCCCGATCGCGCAAATTGGTTTATTCACCGCCTTGCTCGGCGCTTTCGTAGGCG
This sequence comes from uncultured Alphaproteobacteria bacterium, assembly GCA_963922935.1. Classification (GTDB taxonomy): domain Bacteria; phylum Pseudomonadota; class Alphaproteobacteria; order Caulobacterales; family Maricaulaceae; genus Litorimonas. The sequence continues at coordinate 9,483 of CAWUKE010000066.1, forward strand.
GCTTGATCCTCAATCTGATGCCCTGCGTCTTCCCGGTTATTTCGTTGAAGGCGCTGAGCCTCGCTAAATCTGCTCATGCAGAGCGCGCGCAGGCCCGGTCAGAAGCGTGGATGTATGCACTGGGCATATTGGCGACATTTGCGATCCTTGTGGCGGTGATGCTGGTTTTGAAAGCCGGCGGCGAGGCGATTGGGTGGGGCTTCCAAATGCAGAACCCCGTGATTGTAGGACTCTTAGCCCTACTTCTCTTTGCGGTTGGGTTGAACCTGATTGGTGCTTATGAAGTCTCTGGCGGATCTTATCAAAGTATCGGCGCAGGCGCATCGATGAGGAGTGGTCGTGCAGGATCGTTTTTTACAGGCTCACTAGCGGTCATAGTCGCAACACCTTGCACGGCACCATTCATGGGCGCGGCCATGGGTTATACACTGACACAACCTGTTTTCATCACGATGATCGTCTTTGGTGCTCTTGCCGCCGGGTTCGCGGCGCCCTTTGTGCTACTGACTTACGCGCCCGGATTGCTCGCTAAATTGCCTAAGCCCGGCCCCTGGATGGTGCGTCTTCGCGAAGTGCTGAGCTTCCCTATGTTCGCGGCGAGCATCTGGCTTGTTTGGGTGATAGGGGGTCAGACCGGACCAGACGGCATGTTTTTGATATTGCTCGCCATGGTCGGATTAGGTCTAGCGATCTGGCTCGTGCGCCGTAAAAGCCGCATCTGGAAAGGCGCCGCGCTCGGCGTGGTCGCCCTGATGGTGGCGTTGCCGGCGTATGGGCTTTCAGTCTTGGGTCCCGTTGCAAAAACAGATGCGGCCTCTGTTGATGGAGTCCAGATCGCCAAAGAAGCCTGGAGCCCGGAACGTGTCGCGGAACTGCGGGCTCAAGGCCGCGCTGTCTTTGTGGATTTCACCGCCGATTGGTGCGTGACCTGTAAAGTCAATG
>CAWUKE010000067.1:0-10307 GCA_963922935.1 uncultured Alphaproteobacteria bacterium
TCATCTTGCGCCATGGCATAGACAAAGGGTTTCAGCGTTGATCCAGGGGACCGCAACCGGTCCGTCATATCCAACCAACCGCCGGCGTGATCTCGCGCCCCTGTGCCCACCAGAGCACGCACTTCTCGGCTCGGCGCGTGGACCAACATCGCAGCGGCATTTACAGGCACAGGCTGCTTGGAGACATAGTCAGAAAGAATCCGTCGCAAACGGTTTTGCTGTAGCGCATCGAGATAAGACGTTCCCGAACCCAGGGCTTGTAAGGCAAGAAAACTCTGATTCGGCAAGCGATGGCGCGTCGTGGCGACAGGTCGGTCTTTGGCGAGTTTAGCATCAGCGGCGCTCAACAAATCAGCAGCCAACATGCGATCCAGAATAAGATCACGCCCCGCTTTCGCCGCCACGGGATTCCGGTCAGGTCTGCGTGCTTCTGGCGCCTGCGGCAGGGCCAACAGCAAAGCGATTTCGTCAGGCGTCAGATAGCGCGGTGATTTGCCAAGCCAGACGCGCGACGCGGCTTCGAGACCTTGAACATTTCCGCCATAGCTGACGCGGGTTAGATATTGCGAAAGCTGCTCCGACTTGCTCATGCGCGCATTGAGACGCAGCGCTTCAAAGGCTTCGATCACCTTTGATCCGTAAGTCCGGGGGCGAGGGCGATATTGTCGCCCTAATTGTTGGGTTAGCGTTGAAGCGCCAGATACGATGCGACCTGCGCTCATATTACTTTTGAAAGCCCGGCCAATCGCAAACAAATCAATGCCCGGATGTGCGAGGAAGCGCTGATCTTCAATGGTTAAGAGCGCTGTCAAAAAGGCCGGATCAATCTCCTTCAAGTCTGCCTCGATCCGGTAATAGCCATCTTCGGTTGTCGCCACATGCAGGACGGTCCCGGATCGATCCAAAAGCTGGTCTGAAACGACCTCCGCATCTGCTGGCAAAACGGGCTGCAAAAACCAAACGGTTGCCGCCGCAACCCCGGTCAGAAGCGCGGTTAGGCGTAGAGAGATATTCCGTCCGAACAGCTTCAAAGCGTGCCGCCTTGCGTGATCTGTAAACGTCCACCTTCTGTCGTGGCCATGCGGTCCGGTCGGTACATGTCTTCGATATGCGCCCCGGGGAAGGCAAAGTCGCCTTCGGTTACCGCGCGGACGATATAGGCGACACGACGTTCGGGTTTCATGTCGTAACGACCGCCACCAGCGCTACGCCATGACGCGACGAAGCGGTCATCCCGCGCCTCCGTCATGTCCACGCTGTCCAGGCCCTCCAGCCAAGAAAAAGCCCCGGTCTCGCTCGCATCGCTCGGCTGTAAAATGGTCTCAATCTCAAAGCCTGCGGGCAAGAGATCGGCGAGAACCCACATCGCCGAACCGCGGCTTGCGACTTCGGCTTCCAACAAGATGATCGCTTGCTCACCGCGTTGCACCTGCGCTGATATGATCGGAGTCCCGTCCATCGCAAACAAGGATTTGTCCAACCGAACACCCCGCGAAAGGGCCGTATCGACGCCTTCCGGTTGGCCCGAAACACTCAACGTTATCCAGATCGGGTTATCATGCGGATTGCTCAGCCCGAGGCTTTCGTCGTCGCGCGCAACTGAACGACGCGCACTTCGACCCATAGCGGTCCAGTTTGGATCCTCAGCGAATGGAACACCCTCTGTCTCTACATTGGCAATCGCTCTTAAAAGCCACGCCTTTTCGTGCGTATTGAGGTAGATATCCGCATTGGCCGGCAAGATGGCGAATGTCTCGCTGGCGAGGTCTGACGGCATGTCAGGATAGAGCGCTAACAAAGCCGCCGCATTACGCACAGGCGTCGCGAAATAATCTGTCACCGAACGATTTGTCAGCGCAGCCCCAGCCCGCGCAAAGCTTACGGTAGCACGTTCGTCTTCGCCAATGGCTTCTAGAGCATAGCCAAGATGAGACAGAGCAACGGAGTCCGTGAAACTCTCACCCAAACGGTCATGCAAATAGATGACGTCCGTCTTTTTAATGCGGTCATGCTTTGCCAAAATCGCCAGAGCGTAAGCGGCACGTTCCGCCTTGCGCCGCTCATAGTTTGGATTTCGCTCTTCCAGACCATATTGATAGTCCAGAGCCAGACGCGATGATCCATCGATCTTGGACAGACTGCGCACAGCGTCTTTGGTCCGACGGACCGCGGCAGCCGGCACCGTATATCCTGCCTCAGCCGCATCGAGCAAAAACTCGCTCGCATAGAGTTGGAGGTAAGGGCTGGCGCCGCGATCGCCTTGTCGCCACAGGCCGATCGCCCCGTCCGCATCTTGACGCACCAAAAGACGGTCAATGGCGGCTTGCAATGCTTGGCGACGTTCGCCGGGTGTTTGGCCCGGCAAAGCGCCTAATTGTTCCGATAGCAATAAAGGCACAGCGACACTGACCGTCTGTTCCGTGCAGCCATAGGGATATTGCTGCAGATCCTCCATCAACAGGCTCGCCTCCATCAACGGAGAGAAAGTCGCTGAAATCGTGTAGTCTACGGAATTGGGCAGGAAATCAGCACGAACGCCTAGCAGATCAATCACGGTCTGCTGACCAGGATCGAGCCTGATTACCGCTGTACGCGTTCGCGGCATAGCGGCCGCCCGCGTTTCAATCTGATAGTCCCGCGAAACTGAAAACCCTGGGCCTTCCGTTGCCAAAGACAGTGTCGAAATCCCGAGCGCTGTGGCCTCTAGCGCAATACTTTCGTCAGCACGATCGCCTACATTTAGAGACGATGTCAGCGTTGCGAGGGAGGCACCATTCAGATCAACTTGGCTTTGATAGTCACCAGATTGGCCGTCGACATTGTCTAAGGATAATGTCGCGACTGCCCTGTCCCCAGGGGCTAAAAACCGTGGCAAGGCGAGTTGTGATGTAACCGGGTCCCGGACGGTCATCGTGGTCGATGCCGACCCGATCTGATTTTCAGTCCACGCGACAGCCATGAGGGTCAGCTCGCCCTGAAAATCAGGCACATTAAGATCAATCACGGCCCGCCCGTCTTCAACGAAAACAGGCCCACTAAAGAGCGCGATTGTTTTCGTCGGCACCACAGATAGCCCCGCACCCCCTAACGTGTCCCCGCCGACGCGATCTGGGCCAACAAATGGCGCCATCATGCGCGCATAATCATCAAAGACATCCAATGCGAACGCGGCCTTTCCGAATAGGGTCGCCACAGGGTCGGGGGGCGTGAAATCCGTGATCTGAAGAATGCCCGTATCGACAGCGGCCAGGGTCAGATAGGCGTTACCCCGTTCTAATCCATCCAGCTCGACAGCGACCGCCTGCTCTATGCGAGGACGGATTGTACCTGGGGCTTCGATAGAGACCTGAATGATTTGATCATCCCGCTCCCGAGGGACGTGGATTAACCCAACAGCCCGCCGTGGCGCACGATCAGAAAGCGGCTCGTACAAAGTCACCATGACATAGAGATCGCCCTCGCTATTGGCTTGGGATTTTAACCGAAGCGTTTGCGTGCCTTCGGTCAGCGAAACCGTGTCGATCTGTTGAATGTCACTGTCCGCGATAACAATCTCCGCTTCGCCCGCGAACGGTGCGTCTAGTGTTACAGCGATTGTTTCACCCGGCGTATAATCCGGCCGATCCAAGCCAAGCTCAATCCGGTCCGGCGCATCCGCGCGACCGTCAGAACGTCGCCACCCAGACCCAAATTGAAGGGATGAGATCGCTCCACTCTCTTGTTCGACTTCAAGACGGTACTGGCCATAATCAAGAGCTTGGGAGAATTGGAAAGGCGCATCAGCGTCGAGCGTCACAGACCGTTCAAACTCGACCGTATCCCGACGATCGCGGCGATACCGCCAACGCCCGTTTTCTCTGTACCATTGATAATCATAGTCTTCTCGGATCAAACGCAAGCGCGCGTCTGTCCCTATACGTGTCCCTTCCGCATTCAGGGCAATGATGTTGACCTCGGCAGGCGTGTTGCGTCGCGCATAACCATTATCAAATTCGGGGTCGAAACCGACATAGATCGCCTGCGGGCGAACGGGGACAAAGACACTGTCGCGGATAAACCGCCCGCTAGGCTCCGCCACGCCGGCCGTCACAAAAGCCCGCAGAGGCTGCGTCGTCTCAAGACCAAGTCGTCCGAAGTCTAACGTCGCTTCAAACCGCCCCGCCTCATCAGTCAGGCCATTATCGGCTGGGATAAAATTTTCGCGGAAAGGCTGCGTGGCATGTCCGAATTCATAAGTGCTGAATTCGGGAAACGGATTGGGATCTACCTGAAGCCGCACATCCATTTGGCTTTCCAAACCCCGTCCCGGCGCGCCGTAGAGAAAGTCTGCTGCGATGGTGACACGCCGCGTTTCCCCGTCCCGAATAGGTGTATCGTCTGCACGGACATCGACGCGGAGTTGTTCTGGCACGAAGTCCTCAACGGACCATTTGATCGACCCAATGGGGTCCTCAAGACCATCTAACGACAGGGTCGCCGTATAGCGTCCGCGCGGCGCCCCCGCTGGCATCGGGATTGATCGGTAAAGCGCGCCCGCTTGCCCATCCGGCGCGACCCGCATTTCGACCTGTGTGCTGCCGTCGGGTTTGGTGACGCGCAGAGTTCCGTCACGATCAAAGGCGGCTTTTCCAGCGCGATTACGCACCAGCGCATTCAGATGCACCACTTCCCCGGGGCGGTACACGCCTCGGTCCGTGTAAAAGAACGCCTCAACAGGGCCGCTTAAGTTCCGGCCCGCCACATCAAAGAGGGTCAAGTCGAGGGGACTGCGCGAGAGATCAAGCGCGGCGAAATCCTCGCCACCCGTATAAGCCAGCACCATTTTTGGGGCGAGATTCCCCTGCCCGGAAAGAGCAGCTTTCGGAAACCGCAATCGCCCCGTCCGGTCCGTTTCGGCTTCTGCCAGAACGTCATTATTGCGCGCAATCAAAGCCACGCGAACGCCGGGCAATGTCTTTGCCGTCTCAATCGAACGCGCTGTCACGTGAAGCGCGGCCTCACTCCGATAGGAGGCGAGCGCGATGTCTGTCACATAAAGCCAACGCCAGGCCTGCGCCGGACGGCGTGTTCCGGTCTCTGCAATACGAGAGACCTCTATGATGTAAGCACCAGGGCCATTTGCCTCTACGATTTCGGCCAGAGCGTATCCACGCTCAACCCGCTGATTAAGTCCACCGGACATATCGATAACATCCGAGTGGACCTCTACGCGAGATTGATAGGCCTCATAATTATAGCCCCAATCCCCTTCGATCGTGGTCTCGCCCGCATTTGGATTAGTATTAAACAAAGCACGGTGATTGACCCGGTAGAGCGTCAGCTTCACTTGATCCGCATTCATGGCCTTCAGACCGATGCGGGCGCTTTCCGTGCGCGGCAGAATAATCCCGTCGCTGACAAATCCGACCATGGCGGGTTTTGGGTCAAACGCAATGTCCGCTGTGACAGCTTGGTCCAGCACACGACCGTCTGCGGCCGTCAAGCCCGACCGCACGCGCACGGAATAGGCGGTTTCGGTATCAAGACCCAAAAGACACAAGTCCCCATCCCGAAGGTCCAGTGAAAAAGGCGTGTCGGGCGCAATCTGGATGAAGGCCTTATCATCAATCAACCGATTTGGATCGGGTGCTGAGGAAAACCGCAAACAGGCCGCAGGCAGGTCCGGATCGGACATGTCCATCTCAGCACCTAGGAAACGAAGGCGAGTCTCATCTTGGGCTCGGCGGACCGTTTCAGCGCCAGATGTTTCACGTGAAACATCTGCTGAAGCGTCTCGGCTTTCTGTTTCGACCCGTTCTATTCCACGTGCGGCACTATCTGAGGCGGGCTTGGCGAACCAATATCCACCCAGACCCGCTAATCCGATGAAAAGAGCGACTAAGGCACCGATAACCCCTGCTGACCGCGTTCCCATAAGTGCCCCTATAATTCGTCTTGAGTGATTCCTTCGGTGCAACAGTGCGCGAGGATCACGGCGAAAAACAGACGCAATTTTGGAAATCCGGACCCGAAATGGGGCGAGGACAAGACAAAAAAGGGCTGGAGGCAGATTACGGCAGTTTACCATCCCCTAACCATTCTTCTCAACGGCCCTGAAATTAACTGTCGGTAATAGGTTCACCAAGCTTGGCTGTGGGGTCAGGTAAATATTGGGATAACCGGTGTGGGACCGGTCAACATTTGGGATGATAAACATGTCTATCAAAAAAATCGCTCTTGGGAGCGCGGCTGCAGTCATGGCTTTAGGCTCTGCGGCTCAAGCGTCTGTTATCGACCGTCCATTCTTTAAAGTTCTGGGCACGGTCGTTGTTTGGTCTGCAACGGACAATAGCGGCAATGCTGTCGTTCACGACTTTATTCTGGGCACAACAGGTAGCCCGGACCTGATCGCTGGTGACGGTAATGCTGTTGTCACAGGCACATTGGTTCCGCTTGATCAATCAACAGTTAGTAGCGCTTTTGATGCCAATAATGATGGTGATCTAGATAGCCCGCTCACTGTAAGCGACTCCGTTGACGCGCAAGTCGGTGAGTATAACTCATCTTTCCATGTGGCCTCTAACACGCCGTTCAACATTGAAGCGGTAGCTGATCAGTTCGCTGCGACAGGTGATTTCGAAGAACTTGGTGCCCTTGCCGGTACAGCCGCTTATGATGCGCTGCACGCTGACAATATCTCACTTGCTCTCGCTGTTTCGCAAACTGGCACGTCAGGCGCTGTCAACTTTGGTAGCGCGTCGCAACTGCCATACACAGACCCGGCCGCAGCCTTCGGTCCGTTCCAAACCGGGACGACACTCGACAACTTGCTGACCACAAGCGACGTTTTCGTGGGTGACCAACGTACAGCCGCTTCAGCTGGTACGATCGCAGAACAGTCAGTTCGTTTCGACGCCACTTACAGCCTGCAGGACAATGCTGGGAACGCCTACGACATGTCGATGGGTTTCGGTGAGCTGCAAGCCCGCGTCACTTACACGGTTTACGTTCCGTAAGTCTTTATACCCTTTATGGGTGCATTTTAACAGAGTTCACGCATTACTTCTCTGTGACGCCGCTTTCTCGCAAAGAGGAAGCGGCGTTTTTTATGAGCTGCGCAGATCCCGCAAGCTCTGCGCATGTTCCCATCGGGCTATTTCAGCTTTGACTCGATCCGCTTCGAACTCAATGTTCTGAACCGCGACTTCACGCGCGCCGAGGCGGACGCCGTCCCCAACAAGACTTTCCGCCTTTTCGCAAAACTCAGCCAGGTGCAGCGCACCGACAGCTTTGGCGGATCCTTTGATTGAATGGGTAACCGATGCCCAGACCTCATCCTCCGCATCCGCCGTCAAGCCACGCCCCCACATCTCTATCTGATGGGCGAACATGCCAAAAACCTCCCGCATAAGGGCGGCATCGCCCGCAACGTATCGGTCAAGATGGTCATAATCGATGGGTTTCGGATCGCTCATAATCCTGATTTTCGTCTTATCATAATCCTGCAACAGTAGCTTGCCGTTAAGGGACTGCGCGCTATGCGCAAGGCTCAAACTGCACGAGATATCTTTGTTATGACGCATTATTACGATCGCGAGCAGCCCAGCTTTAACCGCTGGTATGAATGGGTCATCGTACTTTGGACGACCATCGTGACCTGGGTGTTTGGCCAAATGGTTTTGACTGCCCCTTTTGGAGATATTCTCAACGCGATCGATCCCGAGACAGGCGCTCTTGCCAGTAACCTTATGGCGGACGAGCTAGCGAATGCGGATCCGGCCAACCTGCTTTTACTCTTTGGCGGCTTTACCTTTATTGGGATTGGAGGCCTGCTTGGGGTTGTCGGCCTGATGGTCCATTATTTTGGCTCACGAGGCCGTGCGTCTCTGATCGTTGGAATGATCGGCGTTTTTCTGAGCCTTATCGGCGTCATTCCCATCTTTATGGCCAACAGCCTCTTTGCTGAAAGTACCGCGCTTTTAATGAGTGTTATCGGCCTTTCGCCTTTGGCCTATGCGCTTATGCTTTTGACGTTTCCGGCCGCTCTGGTCGGTCTCTACTTTGGCTGGACAAAGGTCCAAGGACGCTCCCTCACCTCACTGCATACCGTTTTTGTTCGCTTCCGTTGGGGACGCGTTATACAAAGCTTCGTTATCGGCTGGGCGGTCTTAGCGGCCTTCACCTTGGGTGCGAGCTTATTAGGCTTTGCGTCGCCTCGCTTTATCTTCGATGCCAGCCGCTTCTTACCTTTTGCGCTCCTATCCTTTCTGCTTCTGCCCGTTCAATCCGCGACCGAAGAAATCGTCGTGCGGGGTTTCATGAATAAGGGTTTGATCCAAGTTTTAGGCAATAAATGGGTTGCCTTTACGCTCACCTCTGGTCTTTTCATGGCGTTGCATCTGTCTAATCCGGAAGCAAAAGCCGGCGCGGATGCCGGTATTCTGCCCATCGTGATGAGCGGTTACTTCTTTTTCGGCTTTGCCGCCTGTCTGATGGTTTTGATCGATGACGGCTTAGAATCCGCCATTGGCATTCACGCCGCCAACAACACCTTTGCCGCGATCTTTGTGAATTACGAAAATTCAGTCCTGCCAACACCGTCCGTATGGCAAGTCACCCCCAACCCGACGGGGGACGCCATCAGCACGATCATTGTCCTATCTGTGATTTTGGCCTGTCTCTATGTCACGCGCAAACGCTGGGTCATTGACCGGGCGCCATTACCGAAACCGAAAGAGACACTTTCAAAGACATTTGCGTAATCCAAAAAGCCGGGGCCGCGTCGCCGCCTTTTCACAGCTCGCTTGACCTGATAGCACTGTAACGTCCAGCCTGCGCTGGGGACGGCTCGCGGAGGGGTATTTGTCCGACCTTATAAAAAAAGTCTCGTTTATTGATGACCAAGATGGCGGCGCAAAAGTCGTGTCTGAGACGCAGAAAACAGAGCGTGAAACGGCAGACAACGTCTCAGACATATTGCGACGATCTGATGATCCTTTGACACCCAAAGGGGCCCCATCAGACCCTCCTCCGATCCGCAGCCTTTTATCGCGTGAGGAACTGCCCAAACCGTCCAAGGCCTTATTTTGGCTAGGCTTGGGTGTGGCCCTGCTCACAGCAATCGCTTTAGGAATTTGGACATATAGTCAATTTTTATCCGTGGGTTTCGATGACCTGAGCCCCTGGCAATGGGCCGGCTTGATTTGCGCTGTCATCGTTCCAGCAACCGCCATCGTCGTTTTGTTTGCAAGCCTAAATGCGTTGCAGACTTTGCGTAATCGTTCCGATCGCCTTGTCGCCATAACCGATCGTCTGAGCCGGGCCGATACCGCTGTCGCAGAGGAAGTTGAGGCACTCTCATCTGTCATTCGCCGCGAAATTATCGCTGTCGACACGCGTATCGAAGCCGCCCGACAGACCTTGGACGGCTTCAAACAAGCCATTTCTGAACAAGGCCGGGACCTGGATGCCACCACGAAGACAATGACAGAAAGGTCTGAAACGGTTGGACGGGCCCTCACCTTACACCGACAAGCCTTTGAGTCCCTGTCCACGACCTTTGAGGCGCAGATGGAGCGTCTTTCTGATCAAATCACTAAGCAGCGAGCGGCTTTTGAGGACACGACGCGTCAAGCCGAGGTCGATTTAACGGCTTCGAAATCTGCCCTTGAAGCGGCCGGGTCCGCCCTCGCCACAACGATCACTGAAACGGCTGAAAACAGTCAGAGCGCCTACGCAACCCTTGACGCCGCGCGTGATCGCCTTTCAACTATGGCTGAAAAAGTCGCAGAAACGACAACGCAATTGGATGAAGTCTATGCGCGCCAAACGCAGCACCTTTCGGATTTAGAAAACAAAGCCGCTATAGAAAAGAATAGCACCGAAGCCGCCCTGCTCGTCCAAGCGGAGCGCCTTGGGGCGATTGATGCCCAAATCGAAATAACCGAGGCGCGACTGACTGAACTGGTCGATCATGCGCGCTCCGTTCACGAAACCCTGGCGAAACAGATCACCGCGCTTGATGAGACACTCGAAAAGGCTGATACACGCTCACAGCGTTTCACGTCTGACCTGACGGAGCGTGTGTCCGATGTTGTCGCCGAGGCCCGGCGCGATATGTCCTTGATGGAAAATGACCTGAGGACGCTTCAGTCCCGTCTGCGGACAACAAGTGATGAGACGGCAGAATTGGACCTTCCTGCGGGCGCTCTAAATCCCTCAGCCTCTCGCGTGACTTTGCGTCCGCTGGAAACCGATTTCCCGCCCCTAGAGCCCACGCGGGCCCGCCCCCGTGAAAAACAGGAAGAACCACTCGACCTTGTCGATCT
>CAWUKE010000068.1:0-10253 GCA_963922935.1 uncultured Alphaproteobacteria bacterium
ACAGAGCCGTGGATGCTTTGGGCGGTGGTTGGCGTCACGCTGATCTTGGGCTTTACCCTGATCATCCCAATCGGCGGCGCGGACATGCCCGTCGTGGTGTCTATGCTGAACAGCTATTCCGGTTGGGCGGCTGCGGCGTTGGGCTTTACGCTCGGCAATCTCGCGCTGATCATTGTTGGCGCGTTGGTGGGGTCTTCGGGCGCGATCCTGTCTTACATCATGTGTAAAGGCATGAACCGCAGCTTCATCTCGGTGATCCTGGGCGGATTTGGCGGAGATGCCGCGGCTGCCACCGGCGATAAGGAACAGCGCCCCGTCAAACGCGGATCAGCTGAGGACGCTGCTTTCATCATGAAAAACGCGTCCAAGGTCATCATCGTTCCGGGTTACGGTCTGGCGGTCGCGCAAGCGCAGCACGCTTGCCGCGAAATGGTCGACACGCTCAAGGAAGAAGGCGTCGATGTGGCTTATGCTATCCACCCCGTCGCGGGTCGGATGCCGGGGCATATGAACGTCCTGCTCGCAGAGGCCAATGTGCCTTATGACGAGGTGTTCGAGCTAGAAGACATTAATAGCGAATTCGCCAATGCGGACGTGGCCTTCGTCATCGGTGCGAACGACGTTACCAACCCGGCAGCGAAGACTGATCCGCAAAGCCCGATCGCAGGCATGCCGATCCTCGACGTGGACAAAGCGCGGACGGTTCTCTTCGTGAAGCGCTCACTGTCGCCGGGCTATGCCGGCATCGATAATGACCTCTTCTATGAGGACAATACGATGATGTTGCTGTCGGATGCCAAGAAGATGGTCGAGGAAATTATCAAAGCCCTCTAGGTTGTTTCGGGCAGATCATTATGCTGCGTCGAAGCCATATCTTCCAATTCGGCCTCGCTCATGCTGTCATACATTTCGACAGAGGCACGTTGGAGCTCTGACTTTTTAATCTCGCCGCGCTTGGCGGCGAGCGCGGCCCCTGCAGCTTTTTGCTGAGCTTTGGATTTCGCTTTCATTATGTTACTCCAAAAAAATAGGTCACCTTTGCAATGAAAGGCGACCTAGATCGTTCCGAAATTTTGCCGTGATTTTAAGCAAACTCAAAGTAAATCACTTCGGCCGCGTCGCCATCGGTGAACTCCAGCCGTCCGCTCTCGCGGATGGCCAGGCCATCACCGCGGCGTAAGTTTTCGCCGTTTACCGTGACGGACCCATCGGCGACCTGCACCCAGCCGCGTGAGCCGTCGGCCATATTGCGCGTAATGCGCTGATCGCCTTTGAGCGTTGCAGCGTAGATATCTGCATCAGCGCGTATCGCCATGGAGCCGTCGCGACCGTCGGGTGAGAGGAAGAGCTTCAGCTTTCCGTCTTTGTCCTCAGGCGCAATGTCGAGCGTGTCATAGCGTGGGGCTTCGCCTTCGCTGTTGGGCATCAACCAAATCTGCAGGAACCGGACGGGCTCGTCGGCTGATGGGTTGAATTCGCTGTGGGTGACGCCAGAGCCCGCGGACATATATTGTACGCCGCCCGCAGCGACTGTGGAGCCATTGCCCATGCTGTCGCGATGTTGCAGGGCGCCGTCCATGACGTAAGAAAAAATCTCTGCATCGCGGTGCGGGTGAGGGGGGAAGCCTTCACCGCCAGCGACCCAGTCATCATTGATGACACGTAGATTTTCGAAGCCCATATGGTTCGGGTCAAAATACTGACCGAAGCTAAAGCTATGTGCGCTGCGCAGCCAGCCAAAGTCCGCCTTGCCGCGCGCTTCCGCTGGACGCAGAGTAAAGCCTGATGCCATCTTCGGGGTCACCTCAGCAGAAGCGAGGGCAGGTGAGACGGCCGCCGTGGCTGTCGCGGCAGCGGTCGTTTGAAGAGCGGTTCTCCGGGTCATAGTCTGACTCCTTTCAATATCTTTACGCGGCATGCGCCACAACGTTGCGTTTGACAGTGTCGAGCTTTTCCTCGCTCGCCATCATCATTTGGTCTGCGCTGAACACAGTGACATCGTGGATGCCGATAAAGCCCAGCACATGTTTGAGGTGCGGAAGTGCAAAATCAACGGCACTGCCGGCTTCTGTCCCGCCAGAGGCGAGCAGGATCGTCGCGCGCTTGCCTTTAAGCAGGCCGACGGGGCCGTTTTCCGTATATTTGAACGTAACACGGGCGCGGGCGACTTGATCGATCCACGCTTTCAAGACGGCGGGCATGCCAAAATTATAAATAGGCAAGCCAATGACGATTTCGTCTGCGGCTTTCAATTCTTCGATGAGAGTATCTGACGTCGAAAGGATGGATTTTTGCGCCTCTGTTCGGTCTTCTTCTGGCGTAAAATTCGCGCCGACCCAGTCTTCCGTGACGAAGGGCAGACCGCCTGAGAGATCGCGCGTGATCAGGTTTACATCGCCCGCCGCTTGCCGCGTTTTGATATAAGCATCGGTCAGGTTGCGTGTGATCGAACCGTTAGTGCGGGCGCTACTATCGATGCGTAGGATTGTCTGGGTCATTTTGGGTCTCCATTAAATGTTGCGCCGGAGATAAGCGTTGAATTGAAATCATCATAGATTACTTGTTGGCAAGACATCGTTGCGTTACACGCAACAATATGAGCCGCTTTATTGAGACAGAGACATTTTTGACGACGGTGGATGCTGGGTCTCTTTCGGCGGCGGCGCGGGCGCTCAATATCGACAAGTCGGTTGTATCGCGGCGGCTGGGTTCGCTGGAAGCGCGCTTAGGGACGACTTTGCTGAACCGCTCCACGCGCGGTCTGTCCCTGACAGATGCGGGCGAGCGTTACCGCGAACAGGCTTTGGCCCTGATCGAAGCGTGGCGCGAGATGGAGGATGCCACGCGCGGAACAGACGGCCCGCTGGCTGGACCCATTCGATTGGCGGCCCCGTTATCCTTTGGTCTATCTTATCTGGGGCCTGCCTTGACGGACTTTCAGCGAGATCATCCGGGCGTCGAACTGGATATCGATTTCTCAGATCGCCGTGCGGACTTGATCGCTGATGGTCTCGATTTGGCTGTGCGGGTTGGGCAGTTGGCAGATAGCGCGTTGCGCGCCCGAAAGCTCGGGACAGTGACGCTGGAAATTGTTTGCGCGCCGAGCTTTCTTCAAAGTTTTGGTGGTGTGCGGCATCCAGATGACCTCATGCGAGCGCCCGAATTGCGCTATGCCCTGCGTTCACAGTCTAGCCACGCATGGACAGGCCCGGATGGGCTTAAAGGGCGTTTGCAGATGAACCCGGTTTTGCGCGCCTCCAACGGAGACTTTTTGCGCGATGCCGCCGTCGCCGGTTTGGGGGTAACGGTCCAGCCGGATTTCATCGTTTGCGATGCGGTCAATTCAGGGCAGCTGGTTCGAATATTACCGGACTATGCGTTTGACCGCTTGGGGGTTTACGCTGTGTCTGTGCCGAACCGGCATCGCCCGCGTCGCATCGATGCGCTGATCGATCATTTGGTAAAGGCCTTTGCCGGGACCCCGCCTTGGGCTCTATCAAGAGACTAGCGTGCCTTAAATTATAGTAATCGTCCCACGGGGCCGAAGCCGCGCCGGTGGATCGGGCAGGGTCCTAATCGGTTGAGAGCATCCAGATGCGCGGCGGTCGGATAGCCCTTATGTTTTGCAAAGCCGTAGTCTGGGAAGCGGGTGTCCGCTTCGGTCATGAGGCGGTCTCGCGTGACTTTGGCCACGATTGAGGCGGCCGCGATTGACAGGCAGCGGGCATCGCCTTTGATAATCGCATCGCCTGAACACTCTAAGCTCTTGGGAAGGCGATTCCCGTCGAGGAGCGCATAGTCCGCTGCAAGCCGTTTCGCGCAGACCGCCATCCCGTCCAGGCTCGCCCAAAGAATATTTTTTTGTTCTATTTCAAGAGGCTCGGCCACATAAACCTCAATTTGTGCGTCATCATAGAGTGCATTCAGGATGCGTTCACGGCGACTCTGGCTAATGGCCTTACTGTCATTCAAGCCCAGCTCTCGCAGCCGGGGACAGCTGGACGGATCGAGGATGACTGCTGCGGCGACAACAGGCCCAGCGAGCGGGCCACGCCCGGCTTCGTCCGCGCCGCACACACGGGTGAAACCTCGGGCGTGCGCGTTATGTTCCAGCTGGAAGTCCGGTCCCGACATTTTGGGGCGCGCGGATTTGGGCGAGGATGTCGTTAACCGTGGCACGGGACCTGCATGGCGCTTTCTGTCAAAAGGAATCACTGAACGCAGGCCTTTTTAGCGCCTTAAAGGTCTGTTAACAGGCCCACACTGGAATGAATGGGAGACACCATGACCAAATCGAAATTCTTCGGCGCCGCAGTTGCGATTGCGTTCGCCGCCTCCGCTCTACCTGCCGCCGCTCAGCTGACAGACGAAGAGCAAGCCGAGCTGATGAAAGCGCCTTCTACGGAAGGTATCGTCACAGACGCAGCCTCATGTGAATATGAAGGCGGGTCTGTAATGGACCTGACTGATGGCACAATTTGCTTCGTGCCAATCCGCGGTGTGGCCGCGAACACGAAAGTCTATGACGGCATGGGTCTTGGTGTGATCCGGTGTTCTGGCAATGGCCAGTTTGCCAATGAAGTCGTCGAAGGCAATTCTTACTGCCGTGTCTACCTGACACCAAAGCAGCGCAAGAAAACCCGCGAAGAGCTCGAAGCCGAACTCGAAGCGATGACACAGCAAGAGTTGGCAAACGGCTCATAAGTTCACTGAACATCCACAAAATTGTGAAGCCCAGTCCCTTTGACTGGGCTTTTCTTTTGCGCTCGGCCTGACATAGGCGTCTTATCGTGCTGCACGTCATTATTCCGACATATAATAGCCAAGAGCGTCTCTTAAACTTGCTGCCGCAACTCTGCGGCGAGAGGATCATCGTGGCAGATGGGGGGTCGACAGATAAGACCTGCCAAATTGCGATTGAAGGTGGCGCTGTCTTAGCTGTTGGGGCGAAAGGTCGGGGCTCACAGCTGCGTCTCGGGGCGGACTTGGCCAGCTTGTCTGGTGAGGCTGACGATTGGTTTTTGTTTCTTCACTCGGATTCGGTTCTGCCCAAGAATTGGCGGTCCGTCGTCTCAACCGCGATGCAGCGCGACATCCCGCGCTATTTCCATCTCAAAGCCGAAGCCTCCGGCTGGCAAGCGCGCTTGTTTGAACGCTTGGTCGCGTTTCGCGTTTGGGGCTGGGGACTGCCTTACGGCGATCAGGGCCTCCTCATCAGCCAGAGGCGCTACGAAGCGATCGGCGGATATAAACCTTGGCCACTTTTTGAAGATGTCGACATGGTCGACCGCCTGCCAGATCTAACGGCTTTGCCCGCAAAACTGGGCACAGATGTGTCCCATTACATGAATGGGGGCATGTGGCGTCGCGGTCGTCGCAATCTGGCGCTATTAAAGCGCTTTCGTCAGGGTGAAAGCCCGGAAACGCTGGCGCGTGACTATCATTAAGCCGCAGCTCTTCGTCTTTGCTAAACGCCCCGATATGGGCGCGGCAAAGACCCGCTTGGCGCGCGATATTGGTCCAACCCATGCGCAGCGCCTCTATCGGGCCATGACAGCGCAAATCCTGCGACAAGTCCAAGATCCAAGGTGGGAGACGATCCTCTACGCATCGCCCGCAAAGGCTGTCGGTCAAGTCCCCGCTTGGTCAGCTCTGCCGCAAAGGGCGCAGCCCGAAGGGAGCCTTTCGCCTCGGTTGGCTCGCGTGTTTTCGGGGCGTCGACGCCCCGTGATTGTTATTGGGACAGACTGCCCGCAGGTCCGAGCGTCTGATATTGCACAGGCGTTGCGCGCCCTAAAACATCATCCCTTTGTTTTTGGTCCCGCCAGCGATGGTGGGTTCTGGCTGATGGGCGCAATCGCTCCGCTAAGAGCAGATTTTTTTGACGGTATTCGCTGGTCAAGCGCCCATACACTGAGTGATGTGGAGGCACGCATAAACGGATCTGTGGCGCGTTTGCGCACATTATCCGATGTCGATGATGCCGCTGGATTAGCGGCGTGGCGAAGCGGCTAGTCGCTCGTGGTCTCAGCCAGCGCCTGATCGATTAAGCGCGCAGTGGCATCGATCAGTAAAATGTCAGCGCCTTTGCCACGGCCCGGCACAACGGTTTCCGTTTCGCGATAGGTTGTCTTGGTCCAGACAAGGGCGTCCCGCCAGGCTTGCAAATCAACATCGTCACTTGCGCTCAACGTCTCGGCACCAGCCCCGCGAACAAAGAAGCCCGCATAAAGGATTTTCTCCTCTGGCAGATACACAACCAGATTATCAGGCGACGCCCCGGGCCCAGGGAAAGCGACTTCCACCCGCCCCACTTTTGTGCGCGACTGCGGCGTATTCAACGCGGCAACAGATGTGTTGGGAACGGGATAGCCCGCACGGGCGGCCAATCCGGGCGTCGCGGGATGCGTGAAGACTTCAAGACCTTCGCGTTCCGCGGCATCAACACCGAGGGTGCGCGCGGCATCATGCTGCGTCACAATCAAGCGCGTGACGGGCTTGCCCGTCTCAGCCCGGACTTTTTCGATCAAAGCGACGGTTGCGAGTTCGCCCCAGGCGCCATCGACCAAGGTGATCGCATCGCCATCATCAATAAAAAGCCCGTTAATCGGCACAGGCGCCTGGCCCGGTAAGCGGTAGACGGTGGTATGAACCCAAACACCCGGTGCGAGTTCGGACAATGTGACGGGATAGTCTTTCTGTAACTGCTCCAGAAAACTGTCAGTTGGCGAGGGTTCGGCTGTCTCGACTGTTGGCGTTGCGTTTGAACAGGCGGCCAAGGCGAGTGCGAGCGGCAAAACAAAGCGTTTCATTCCAAAAGACTCCAAGCAGTGTTGCGGCGCGGCGCTAGCAAGCGCCAAGCCGCTTGTCATCCGGCTGTGTGAGTTTGGCTCTAGGCCGCGCGGGATAGCCCGCTAAATCGTGGCGAGGCGTTCGCGCAATGTCAGAAGGTCGTGCCAAGCATCCGCTTTTAAAGCGGGTTGGCGGAGCAAAAAGGCGGGATGATAGATGGGAAGAGCGGGAAGGGTTTCTCCCGTCTCGTTCGGGATCGCTACGGACTGCCATTGGCCGCGATTGCGCATAATGCCGGTTACGCCTGTCATCGCTTGCATAGACGTGCCGCCAACCAGAAGCAGCACTTTCGGTTTCGCCAGTTGAATATGGCGCGTCACGAAAGGCCGGCAGAGTTCAATCTCCGCGGCTTCAGGTTTTCGATTGTTCGGCGGCCGCCAAAAGCAAACATTGCTGAAATAGGCGTCTTCGCGGTCAAGCCCGATCGCCCCCAACATGCGATCAAGCAATTGACCCGATCGTCCAACAAAGGGCTGACCTTCACGATCTTCGTCGCGCCCTGGGGCTTCGCCGATGATCATGAGTGGGCTTTCCGGCGTGCCGCGTGCCAAGACGGCCTGACGCGCCCCGTCTGACAGCGCGCCTGCATCAAATATGTCGAGAGCGGCCTTCAATTCAGCGATCGTTTTGCAACGGGCGGCGATTGGAACAGGGTCCATCGCCGTTGGAGTTTTGATCGGTGCGGGTTTTGCTGTTGCCGCTGCCGTCTTGGGATTCGCTGTGCGCGTTTTGATCCGACGCGGCGGAGGCGCAGGGGCAATGTCAGGCACGTCGACGCCCATATGGCCATACCAATCCAAAAGACTATGCAGAGCCCGCTCCATGGGAACCTCTTAGCGGATCAGGCGTAAAAAGCGCGGTGAGTTATACACAATAGAGGCCGAAAGTGGGTGATTGCGCGAAAATATTAACATCGATGCGTTCGATTCCGCTTCACCCTTTGAAATTGGCGCGCTAGAGCCGCCCCCGATGTTGCGATACGCTTCCATTTTGCTCGTCACGCTTGCTGCCCTCTGGTGGGTCCTGTCGGGCTATGGGTTTACCAAGCCTGTTGTCCTGACACTCGGCGTGATTTCGCTCTTCCTGGTGCTGACCATCAGTTTCCGTATGCGGATTTTGGACCGCGAGACAGCACCCTACTTAACGATCCCCCAAACGCTGATCTATTTCGGGTGGCTGTTCAAAGAAATCGTCAAAGCGAATTATGCAGTGGTGAAGGCTGTCATGGCCCCAAACTTGGAAGTCAGTCCGACTTTGGTCAAAATCCCAGCAGGCGAAAAGTCTGATCTCTCGAAGACGATGTTCGCCAATTCTATTACGCTGACGCCAGGAACAGTGTCTGTCGTGATGGGCGATGACCATATTTTGGTTCACGCCTTACTCTCCGAAATGAGCGATCCTGAAGACTTTGCGGAAATGGCGGATCGTTCGGCCTTTGCGGTGGGGGAATGAGATGGAGGCGTTCATGACTTACTTCATGCTGGGCGCAGCCTTTTTCATCATCGTCTCAATGGCGATTATGCTGGCGCGTCTGATTGGTGGTCCATCGCTCTATGACCGCATTTTGGCTGTGAATAGCTTCGGGACGAAGACAGTACTGTTTCTTTGTGTTTTTTGTTTCGTGATTGGCCGCGCGGATGGGGTCGATATCGCAATACTCTATGCATTGATGAACTTCATTGCGACGATCGCCGTTTTGAAATTTTTCAATTACCGCGCCCTCAATGTTGGCTTGGTGAAGTCTCCTGAAAATTCGGAGACACCGTCATGATGAGCCTTCTGTTTATCCTAGCAGCTGAAGCGCCCGCTGCGAGCGCGGGGCTTTCATTTAATTGGCCGACCCTTTGGGCGGTGCTGAAGAACCTCATCACAATTGTCAGTGTGGGCGCTGGGATTATCTTTGTTCTGGCGGGCACGATCGGTGTCTTGCGGTTGCCCGACTTTTTCACCCGGCTGCATGCCGCTGGCATGACAGATACGCTCGGCGCTGAGCTCATTCTTATCGGTCTGATTTTTCAAGCCGACAAAGTCTCGGCAGAGCCCTGGCAGATGATCGCAAAATTGCTGCTCGTTGCCTTCTTCCTTTTTGTCACCAGTCCAACAGCGACGCACGCGATCGCCCATGCAGCTTACCGTGCGGGCGAGAAACCGCTGCTGGGTAAATGGCGCGCGCCGGAGGTGGACTGATGATCATGGCCTCCCCCTATGTTGCGCCTGACGTGCCGACGATCCTTTTGGATGTCTGCCTGCTTTCGCTCCTGGTGGTGGTCGCGCTGGCGATTGTGCGTATGCGGTCCCTCTTTGCAGTCGTTATGCTCCAAGGCGTTTACTCGCTTGTGGCGGCAGCATGGTTTGTCACGCTGGACGCGGTTGACGTTGCGTTCACAGAGGCCGCTGTGGGGGCTGGTATTTCCACCGTCTTGATGCTGGCCGCAATGTTGCTCGCGGACAGAGACTCCACACCTGTCGCGAAGTCACGGCAATGGGGGGCGCTGGCGACCGTGATGCTTGCTGGGGCGGCTATGCTTTATGCCGTGCCAGACCTGCCTGAGTATGGCTCTGCGAATAGTCCAGCCAACGCCTATATCGGCACAGACTTCTTGTCCCGAACGGCAACGGAAGTGGATATTCCCAATGTTGTGACAGCGGTTCTGTCTTCCTACCGGGGTTATGATACATTTGGAGAGGTCCTCGTCGTCTTTGCGGCCGGCCTTGGTGTGCTTTTGATGTTAGGTCTGAATGGAAATGCTGGCGGGTTTCGCGCGCGAGTTCAGGGGCGTCGTCTCAGTGAGCCCAGTGCGCCATCAGCCGTGGTCGAAACACCAGACGCGGATGAGATTGTCACCGGTCAAATTTCAGGCCGACCTTCAGTTACTCGGAGGGAAGGTTCATGAGCCAACGTCGTCCCTACGCTGACAATGTCCGGGATCCGCATGTCCTGCTGCGGGTCATTGCGAAATTTCTTATTCCACTCATCGCGCTATTTGCCTTTTACGTGCAGTTTCACGGCGAATATGGCGCGGGCGGGGGCTTTCAGGCTGGGGTCATCTTATCCGCCTCTATCATTCTCTATTCGCTCGTTTTTGGTCTGAAAGAATGCAAACGCGCTTTTCCGCCTTGGTTGATCCGTGTGGGGATGAGCCTTGGCGTTCTGCTCTATGGCGGAACCGGCGTCATGGCTTGGATTCTGGGCGGCGAATATCTGAATTATAGCGTTTTGTTTCCCGATCCAATCGATGGACAGCATTACGGGATTATCGCGATCGAACTTGGTGTTCTAACGACAGTAGCGTCTGTGATGATCGCGATTTTCTATAGCTTTGGCTCCCGCCGCCCTGACCTCGAACCTGAGGAATGGTGAGCATGACCGGGCTGTTCTCTCACTTCAATTATGTCGTTGT
>CAWUKE010000069.1:0-10212 GCA_963922935.1 uncultured Alphaproteobacteria bacterium
GCGAAGCTTTTTTCCAAGGTTTGTGTCTCGCCCCGATCGAGCCAGACAGTCCGCCGCGAGAGATTTTCCAGAAAGCGGCGATCGTGGCTGATCAGAACAATTGCGGCACGGCTGCGGGCCAGCTCGCCTTCCAGCCATTCAATCGCGGGCAAGTCGAGATGGTTGGTCGGCTCATCAAGGAGTAAAATTTCCGGCTCAGGCGCCAAGGCTTTGATCAGGGCGGCGCGCCGGGCTTCCCCGCCGGACAGGTTTGCTGTCGATAGACTTCCGTCCAGTCCCAGCGCATCCAGCAGGTAAGGGACGCGCCCGCCCGCTGTCGGGTCGCGCGGGTCCAAATCCGCCGTAATGAAATCGGCCAGCGTCGCAAATTGGGTGAGATCAGGCTCTTGCTCAAGGTAACGAATAGACGTGCCCGGACGGCGGACAATGTCGCCCGCATCGGGCTCCACAAGCCCTGCGGCGATCTTCATCAATGTGCTTTTGCCAGAGCCGTTACGTCCGACCAGACACACCCGATCCCGCGGTGCAATCGCGAGTGATGCGTCTCGCAAAAGCGGCGTGCCGCCAAAGGTCAAACTGGCGGAGGTAATAGACAGAAGAGGCGGTTCGGCCATGATGATCGCGCTCCTAATCGCTTTCATCTGTCTGGCAAGGGTGCAACCCTTTTGGGCGCAGCGGCGTTAATCCCCATAAAGGGCGAAACTGTGCTATCAGTTGAATAGTGCGCTGGCTTTACAAGTCACAGAGCCTGCCAGATAGGAGAGCTATGGGTTTCATCCGCCATATATTGATCGGACTTTGCGCCTCTGTTTTGATCGTCGCCATCTGCAGCGCGACGGCCTGGGCACAGCGGACAACGTCGGAGATTACGCCGCCTGAGTTCACGGTTGAAACGCTGAGCGGCGAGATTGAAGCGCTGCCCGAGATTCCGGCTGATGAAGCCGAGAGCAATGCCTCGCTTGAGGTTGAACAAATCCGGACCTTCCTCGCCACGGCGATTACGCGCTTAGAGGCGGCCGCCCTGCAAAGTGAGGCGCGGCAAAGATTTTCGACCAATGCCGATACAGCGCGGCAGACCGTCGAAAATTTGCAGGCTGAGCTGGAAACCCTGCGCAATGATTTGGATGCCCGCACACCGATGGATGCTGAAGCGACCGTCGTCGGCGACGCTGCCATGTTCGAGACCGAGCAAGAGCTTCTGTCCAAAGAGAGCGAATTGCGCGCGGTCGAGGAGGAATTAGAACAATATAGGACGCAACTCTCAGAGCTTGGCACCCGCCTGTCTGCGGCCCCGCGGGAGCTCAATGACGCACGCTCTGCCCTCGGCGAAATCACCTCGACCCTTTCAGAGCTTTCGACCGGCGATGTCGAGCCCGTCCTCCAGGCGCGTCAGAAAGCCTTGCAAGCCAGCGCCTATAATCGGCGCTTGCAAATTGCCGCCTTAGAGGCAGAGATTGCCAGTCTTCCGATCCGGCAGGATATCCTGACCTTGCGGCGCAACATTGCGGAATTGCAGGCCGAAGCCTTGGGCGAGGATGTCTTGGCGTTGCAGGCCCTGACCGGGCAGCGCCGTCAAATCGAAGCGGAGATGCAAGCCACCCGGCTGGCTTATGCGGCGTCTACCTTTGAAGGCGCGCATCCACTGATCCAATCTTTGGCGCAAGAAAATGTTCGTATGGCGGACACGATTACCGAGATGGCGGCGGGCGAAGCGCAGACCTCCCGTCGTTTGGCAACCATTCGCGGTGAGACGGCGAATGTGCAAAACGATCTCTACAGTGCGCAGAAGCTGGTCGACTTAGAAGCAATCGATCGTGAGGCCGGGGCCACGCTTAGGCGCGTGAGCGCGCAGCTTACGCCGGTGGCGCGCTTGCGGGCGGATCAACGGGATATCCAACGCGATCTGGCGCGGGTGACCCGGGCGCGCGTTGTGGCCCAGGAACAGCTTCGTGATCTTCCGTTGCGCAGTGTGGACCCGAGTGAGTTGCTGGCAGACGCGCGTCTTGACGATCCAACAATTCCCGACCTCGCCGCGACAGATGAAGAGGTTCTGCGAGACTTGGTTGAACAGCGCCGCGATCTTTTGCGTCAGACCGCCTCGATTGCGGCCGTGCGCGAAAATGCGCTCGCCGAATTGGCTGTCGCCCAAGATGAACTGGTCGCGGAAAGTGATCGTCTGCGCTTGCTGCTCGATGGAAATCTGCTGTGGGTTCCAAGCGTTCCCGCCATTGGGTTCGACTGGCCGCAGAAAGTTATCTTAGGCGCGGCGGAGTTATTTTCTCCGGGACATGTACAACTCGCCGTTCGTGAGTTTGTCGCGCAATCGACGCGTCTCTGGCCGTTGATTATCTTAGCCGCGGGCATGATTTTTGCGATCTTTCGTTTGCGTCCTTCACTTTGGGACAATGTGGAGCGCTGCGGCGAGGCGGTCGGCCGCGTCAAACGTGACAGCCTTTGGCATACGCCCGTCGTTATTCTGACAGGATTTGTCTTGGCGATGCCGTGGCCGATTGCTTTCGGTTTGCTGGCCCTTCTTTTTATGGCCAGCAATAACCCCGATCCGTTAGTGCAAGGGCTGGGCGATGCTTTCGCCTTTGCCGCGCTCACGTCGCTGATTTTTGCGACCTGGTGCAATTGGGATCGCGATAAGTCCCTGTTTGACGAGCATTTCAAACTGTCCAAGCCATTGCGTGAGGCTGTGCTGTCCAATCTGCGCTGGTTTGCGCCGCTGGCCGGAACGGCAATTTTTGGGCTGGCGCTCACGGAATATGTCCGTGCGCCCAATGTGCTGGAAGGCTTAAGCCTCGCCATCTTCATCGCGCTGGCCTTAAGTGTCGCGGTCTTTTCCTTTCGCGTCCTCTGGCGTCAGCGCTCCGTCGTCGCCGCAGTCTTTGGCGATGAAAATAGCGGCCTAGCGCGATGGCGCACACCCATTACGATTATCATCGTTGGCGTGCCTATCGGGATTGCCATTCTGGCGGGGGCGGGTTGGTATGAAAGTGCGAAAGACCTGCTCTGGCGCGTCTTTATGACGGCCGGGCTCTTGCTGATGGCCTATGTGGTTTACGGCACGCTGCGCCGCGCGATTAATGTCTCCCAGCGGCAGATTAAATATCGTCAGGCCCTTGAACGTCGTGAAAATCAGATCAAACTGCGGCGTGAACAGGAAGAAGCTGAAGCGCGCGGTGAAGACATGCCCGCCGCCCCGCCGCCCGTGGATACGTCCGAAATTGATGTCTCTGTGATGAGCCGACAATCCGCGCAGCTCTTGCGGGTTTTTGTCGTTCTAGGTCTGGCGGTTCTTCTCTGGTTTAATTGGGCGGACTTATTCCCGGCGCTCACAGTTTTTGATGGCAACCCAATCGCGGTCATCAATGAAGGCCAGATTGATGCAGAGGGCAGATCTCTTGAAAAGGAGATCACTGTCTTCACGATCATGATGGCCATGGTTATTGTTGGCGTGACCGTCATTGCCGCGCGAAACCTCCCCGGCTTTCTAGAAATCTTTGTCTTGAGCCGTGTCGGTGTGGATGCGGGTGCGCGCTACGCGATCACGACAATCCTTGGCTACATTATTGTGGGCACAGGCATTGTTTTGGCGTTCCAAAGAGTGGGGCTGCAATGGAGTCAGCTTCGTTGGATTGTGACGGGCCTGTCGGTCGGGATTGGGTTCGGTCTGCAGAAGATCATCGCCAACTTCGTCTCCGGTCTGATCCTGCTCTTTGAACGCCCCATCCGGATCGGCGATTATGTGACGATTGGAACGCAAAGCGGGACCGTGACGCGCATCAAGATCAGGGCGACCACATTGATCGATTTGGATAATCGCGAAATTCTGATCCCGAATGAAAACTTGATCAGTCAGGAAGTGACCAACTGGACCTTGTCCAATGCAACGACCCGCTTGGTTTGTACCGTCGGGATTGCTTATGGATCGGATACGGAAAAAGCGCGCGACCTGATGTTAGAAGTCCTAAAATCAAATCCGAAAGTCTTGGAAACGCCGCCGCCTGCCGTGCTATTCACCAACTTTGGCGATAGCTCTTTGGACTTTGAACTGCGCGCTTTCTTGCGCGTGTTTGAGGATCGCTGGCCGGTGAAGCACCAAATTCATACGGAAGTGAACCGCGCGCTGGCCGAGGCCGGTATCGAAATTCCGTTCCCGCAGCGCGATCTGAATATCCGCACCCAAGACGTCCCGTTACAAGTCGCCCCACCGGCGATCAAAGCGCCAAAGTCAGCGGATTATGAAGCCATGGTGGATCCGAATGCGACCGGCAAAGCGGCGGAATAGGGTGTCGTGATGGAAACGTCCTTGCACCCGGCGAATGACGATATGATCGCCGTCTTTCGCGCTTTGGGCGATCCGCGCCGTTTTGCGATCCTTCTCGATCTGGCCTGCCGCCAAGAGCCTGTGCGGGTGAGTGACCTGACAGAGTGTTGCGGGATCGATTTTTCTGGCGTGTCTCGCCACCTCAAGACGTTGAAAGAGGCGGGACTCGTCACCGCCAAGAAGCAGGGTCGGGAAACGCTTTATAGCGTGAACCGAGAGTCCGTTGGTGCGGTTCTGGAAGAGGCCCGACAGCGTTTGTCCTGCTGCTAGGGCGGCCCGCTTGACATTTGCACTATAATGCATATATGCATCTTTATGCAAATAAAGGAGCTTCCTTATGCAACGTCTTCATATCTCTGTCGCGACGACGGAAGAGCAATTGGAAGAAAGCATCCACTTTTACACAACCCTCTTTGATCACGCGCCGACCAAGCGTCATGATGGCTATGCAAAATGGTCTTTAGACGATCCGCGCGTTAATTTTGTCGTTGAAGCCGCGCATTGCAAATCCGATGGGTTGGGCGTGCATCACGTTGGGATTGAAACCGAAGATGAAGGTGAGCTGAGCCAGCTTAAGCGCCGGCTGGGCGCGTCGGAAGCGCCGCTCCTCGATGTTGGGGAAACTGTCTGCTGCTTTTCAGAATCGGACAAGGCTTGGACCGTGGATCCAAACGGTGTCCGCTGGGAAGCCTTTCGAAGCTTCGGGGATACAGAGCATTATGGCGCCCGTTCCTCAGCCGAGAAACGCCAGCTGACGATCGGATGTTCGACCCCGCGCTAAGCCTTTTTAAGCTAGCGCTTTGCAGCAAACTCTTTTTGGGCCAGCTCTTCTCGGGCTAGGTCTTGTGTCAGCACACGACTCATATCCCCATCAACATTGGCCAGGACAAGCGGGTCCATAACCTGGCGCCAGAGCGGCGGGACATAAGCCAGAAGATACATGATGCCATAGCCATAGGGCAGGGTGGGAACGTCCTTGAAACTGCGCAGATATTGATAATGACGCATCGGATGGGCGTGGTGATCGCTATGCCGCGCAAGGTTATAGGTCGTGATATTGGTCACCAGACTATTGGTGTTCCAACTATGCTCTGGACGGGTGGGCAGATATTTTCCGTCCGCGCGCTTGTCCCGTAACAGCGCATAGTGACCGAGATAATTTTGCGCGGATAAGGCTGTGACGCTGACGATCATGGCGATGATCAGGTAAGGAACCACAGCCAGACCGAAGGCGAAAATCACCGCGCCCCAGATCAGGCTTTGCATCACGACGGTTTGAACCACCTCATTACGCAGGCTCCAGCGCGAATAGTTTTTGCGCGCGGCGCGCTTGCTTTCAATGCGCCAGCTCCGCTCCCACGCGCCGGGGATTTCGCGTAACATAAAGGCCCAATAGCTTTCGCCAAAGCGCGCGGTGGCGTGATCACGGGGCGTGGCGACATCGCTGTGATGGCCCGCATTATGCTCAATGCGGAAATGCCCTAGAAAGCTCGGCGCGAGCATAAGCAGCGCGACCCACTTGCTTATCTTATCCGTCTTATGGCCGGTCTCATGACCCGAATTGATGGCAAAGGCGAGGCCCCACCCATGGCTAATGGCCAGACCGAGATACCCCCACCACGCCCAATCCATCGTGACCGCCGCCCAAGCCCCAATGAGCCAGGTCAGGTAAATCAACGGCAGGAGCGCATGCACCATCCAGCGATAAAAGGTCGATTGGGTGGCTTCGTCTTCCATGAGGCCGAGCAGGTCTTTTTCATCATCGCCAATCAGATGATCCAAAAGAGGGACCAGCACATAAACCATGAGGGCTGTCAGCCAGACCCATGCGGCTTGGCCCGTCGCAATAACGAGCCCGAGACCCAGAAGCGGCATCGTCGGATATAAGACCGACACAAGCCAGAGGTGACGTTTCGCTGAGGCTTTTGGCGCTGCCTGAATCTGATCGACCATAGACCGTGTTCCTTATTGATAGATTTATCACTAACGGTTTTTCAAGCTGAGTCAACGGCTTTGTATGGCTTGACCTCTTGGGTCAGTTTGCCATGCGGGTGGCTATGAAGGCTTTGGATATAGCGCACTCACCCGCTCGCCGTCGTCGTAGGCTTTCCCCGGAAGAGCGGCGCGCGCAATTGCTTGATATTGCCATGGACGTCTTTGCGGAAATGGGGATTGAACGCGCGGGCCATGCCGATATTGCCAAGCGGGCGAATGTGTCGACCGCGACCGTCTTCAACTATTTTCCGACGCGGCATGATCTTGTCATGGCGGTGCTTGGCAAAATTGAAACGGTCGTCGAAAGCCTATTTTCTAGCCTGACAGACGTGGCGGAAGATCGGGGCAGACGTGTTGTTCAAATAGCGATGGCCCATCAGCGTATGGTCGTTGAACAACCCGCCTGTGCCAAGACATTTCTAAAATGGGGCGTGTCTTTTGATCCCGAAATCCGTCCGCTCTACCTGAACTTTCAAGCGCAATTGCTCGATCAATTGGCGGAGATGTTTTCCGATAGCGCCGATCCGCGAACAACGGCCCGTGTCCTGCTCGGCGCGGCGGACATGCTCACCATTATGGCCTTTGACGGCACACCGCGTGATCAGTTGATGGCTTATGTTCAGCTTATCGGCAAAATGGTCGCCTCTTCTGAAGATGAGGCGCGTAAATAAGCCGTGAAATATCGTCTTCTTCTTTCCCTTGCGCTCTTCGCCAGCTTTGACCTCGGTTATGCTGATACGGCGTGGGCTCAGTCTGAGACGCCGCACGAATCCAGTCCGGATTTAGATGAAGATGCTTACGGGCACGCGTATTGGGAGGAGGAGCTTCATCTCTATGAACCCTCTCCGTTAGTGCGTGACTTACAGGCCACGCCCGTGCCCGTCCTCACGCCCGAACAAATAGCCGATCTCGCAGAAGTAGGCGATGTCGTGACTGTCACAGATACGCGACAAGCTGTGTCTGACCGGGCGGAGTCCATTGATATTATTCCAGCTGAGGCTGTGTTAACAGGAGTCCATCCATCAGAAGCGCTCAACGCCAAAGCGGGTGTGAATATCCACCGCGGGTCCGGGCAAGAGCATCTGACGGCTATCCGCTCTCCCGTCCTGACAGGCGGGGCCGGGGCAGGGAGTTTTCTCTATCTGGAAAATGGCGTGCCGTTACGCGCGGCTGGCTTTGCCAATGTGAACGGCCTTTTCGAAGCGGGCACGGAATATGCGTCGCAAGTCGAACTGTTCAAAGGGCCAGGTCCGGCGGAATATGGCTCCAACGCTGTGCATGGCCTTGTCAATATTGTGACACCCGCCCCAGGAAGCGGCAATCGCCTCACCCTTATCGGCTCGTCACGCGGGTATAGCCGTCTGACGATCGGGCATAACGTGACGGAAGATTTCCGCGCCACCGTCAGCCTCGCTCATGATGACGGCTTTCGCGATGACAGCGGATTTGATCAGCAAAAGGTGGAACTCAGCTATCAAACCTTTCTAGGGGAGTGGGACATGGAGGCCATTGCGGCCTTCACCAACCTCAGTCAGGAAACGGCTGGGTTCCTGCAAAACGGACAAGTCGTCGAGGTGGATGGCCAGAGTGTGACGCTGCCGGACGAGAGCTATCGTTTCCGTGATCTGATCACGACCAATGCGTTTCCGGAGGCGTTCCGGGACGGCAAAAACTATCGCGCGCAGATTATTCTCAACCGCTATTTCGACAATGATTTACGGCTGGAGCTCAAGCCCTATGCCCGCCGGGCGGAACTCCGCTTCTTGCGCCATTTCGTTCCCGGCCAAGCCTTGGAAAAGAATGGCCATACAAGTTTTGGCCTGCAAAGCGCGCTGATCGGATCGGATTGGTCCGTTGGCGTAGACGCGGAATTTACGGACGGGTTCCTCTATGAATTCCAAGACAACCCGTCCCGCTTTTCTTTCATCCAAGGGCTGCATTTCGATTATGAGGTCGAGGCTGTCGTCCTTGCAGGCTACGCGCAGAAAAGCTGGCAGGCGACCAACCGCCTGCGGATCGATCTGGGCGCGCGGGGCGAATATACGCACTATGATTATGACACGCTGGCCGAGCCTGGCGTCTCGGGTCGCTTTATCCGCAGCCCGGATCGGACAGATGATTTCTTTACGCTCACACCCAAGTTAGGCGCGATCTATGATATGTCGGAGACGACATCGCTCTTTGCCCGCGCTGCGCGAGGCTCTCGTGCGCCGCAGACAACTGACCTTTATGCCGTGGTGCAAAACCAAGAACCGGGTGAAGTCGATGTCGAAACCCTCGATAGCTTAGAAGCGGGCGTGCGCTGGGCCGAGGGCGAGGCGCGCGTCGAACTGGTGGGCTACACCATGTGGAAGGATAATTTCTTCTTCCGCAATGCAGACGGCTTTAATGTCGTGGACGGGAAAACCCGTCACACGGGGGCGGAGCTCAGCTGGACTGTGCCTGTGTCTGGTCGGTTTACCTGGTCCGGCGAGTTCAGCCTGTCTGATCAAACTTACGCCTTTGATGATCCCAGTAGTGGCATTGTTGACGGCCTTAAGATCGACACCGCGCCCGACACGCTCGGCACGATGCGCGTGGCCTACCAAGCGCCGCGCTGGGATGCCGGAATCGAATGGCGGCATGTCGGGCAATATTTTACCAACCCCGCCAATACGCAGGACTATCCGGGCCATGATATTTTCGTCGCGCGAGGCGGGCTCCGCGTGAATGATGCCTTCCGCCTTTTCACCCGCATCGATAATCTGTTTGATACGCGCTACGCCGACCGTGCCGATTTCGCCTTTGGCAATGAGCGCTATTTCCCGGGACGGCCGCGGACTGTCTTTGTCGGTTTGACGGGCGCGTTCTAGGCGCTTACCCGACTGCGCATGCACATCCCTGATCAGAAACTCGCGCAGGTCGTTGACCGGTTTGAACAGATCGAAGCCCGCATGGGCGCGACGACGGACGGCGATGAGATCGTGCAGCTCGGCAAAGACTATGCCGAGCTGAAGCCCATCGTTGAAGGCGTGCGCAAGCTACAAGGCGTCCGCGCCGAAATGGCGGACCTCGAAGAAATGGCCTCTGATCCTGAAATGGGCGCCATGGCCAAGGATGAGCTGCAAGCGTTGAAAGACAGTCTGCCGGAGTTGGAGCGCGAGGTCTCACTCCTGCTGCTGCCCAAAGACAAAGACGATCAAGCGTCCATCGTTCTCGAAATCCGCGCTGGGACGGGCGGCGATGAAGCGGCTATTTTCGCGGGCGATCTGTTCGCCATGTATCAGCGCTATGCGGGCCTCCAAGGCTGGCGGGTGGAGATTGAGACCGCGACAGAAGCCGATATGGGCGGGTTTAAAGAAATCAGCGCCAGCGTGTCCGGCACAGGGGTCTATGGTCGAATGAAATTTGAGTCCGGCGTTCACCGGGTGCAGCGCGTTCCAGTCACGGAAACGCAAGGTCGTATCCATACCTCTGCGGCAACGGTCGCCGTCCTGCCCGAAGTTGAAGATATCGACATTGATTTCAATATGAATGACGTGCGCGTCGATACGATGCGGGCCTCTGGCGCAGGCGGGCAGCACGTCAACAAAACCGACTCCGCTGTACGCATGACGCATATCCCGACAGGCGTCGTCGTGTTGTGTGATGCCAAATCCCAGCACCAGAACCGGGCCAATGCCGAACGCCTGCTGAAGATGAAGCTCTACGATATGGAAAAAGCCCGCCAAGATGCCGAACGCGCGGAAGAACGTGCCGGCCAAGTCGGCTCTGGCGACCGATCAGAGCGCATCCGTACCTATAACTACCCCCAAGGCCGCGTGACGGATCACCGGATCAATCTGACGTTGTATAATCTGGATAAGATTGTGGCCGGTGATGCGCTGGATGATGTGATCGGGGCG
>CAWUKE010000070.1:0-10200 GCA_963922935.1 uncultured Alphaproteobacteria bacterium
TCAGAGACCGTCTCGAGATAAGCCCGACCGAATTCCTGTTCATCTGATTTCTCAACTGCCCCGCCGAGCTGCGCCGCCATGGTCTGCTGGCCGTAGCAAATTCCCAGAACAGGCAAGCCCATCTGGAAAATAGAGGCTTCCGCCCGCGGGCTACCTTCATCCGCAACACTGGCTGGTCCGCCGGACAGGATAATCGCTTTCGGGTTAAACGCTTTCAGGAACGCCGCATCCACTTTATTGAACGGATGGATTTCCGAATAGACGCCGCTTTCCCGCACCCGCCTTGCGATCAGCTTGGTGACTTGCGATCCGAAATCGACAATCAGCAAGCGCTCATGCTGCTCGACAATCTCGTCATGCTGTTGCTGCGTGCTCATTGCGATCGCTCCATCACGGCGAAGAAAAAGCCGTCCGTGCCCGTCGAGGCAGGTGTGAGAGTGAGGGTCAGGCCGTCTTCGGACCAAGGTTTCGGGCCACCGACGCCAAAGCGTTCTTCAAACACTTCGCCGGCGGATAAGAGGGTAAAGCCGGGCGTGCGTTCGAGGAAGCCATAGACCTGTGCTTCATTCTCCTCGGCGAGCATGGAACAGGTCACATAGAAGAGGAGTCCACCGGGACGAACAAATTCGCTGCCTTGGTTCAAGACGGTCACTTGTTCCTTGCGGCGACGCTCGAGCGCGCTTTCTGTCAGGCGCCATTTCGCATCGGGCTTCCGCCGCCACGTCCCAACCCCGGTACAAGGCGCATCGAGAAGCACGCGGTCCATTTGGCCTTTGAGTTTCGGCAAGTCTTTCGCAGGCGGTGCGATGACATCAATAATCGATGCGCCAGCCCGTTCGGCCCGCTGCCAGGTCGGGGCGAGTCGGCGCTTGTCGATATCATAGGCGTAAAGTTCGCCCTTGTTTTCCATGTCGGCAGCCAGAGCGAGCGACTTCCCACCGCCACCAGCGCAATAATCGAGGAGCTTATCGCCGGGCCGTGCGGCGCATAGGAGGCTCACGAGTTGCGAGCCTTCGTCTTGGATTTCGACTTTGCCGCGTTGATAATCTGCTGTGCTTTGCACGTCCGGGTGACGGCCAAAGCCGTCGACGGGCGCGTGACGGAGGCCGACAGGAGACAGCGGCGTGGGCGTGGCGTCTGTGTCGATCTGATCGCGGGTCGCTTTGATCGCATTAACGCGCAGGTCGAGCGGCGGGCGTTTGGCGAGGGCTTGCCCCTCCTCCACCGCGTCGTCCGTGAAATTGTTCTCAAAAGCAGGCCAGAGCCATTCGGGCACGTCAGCCTTTACCCAATCGGGTGCGTCGTCCAAATTGATGCGGCCATTGAGTTTGGCTTTCTCATCATCAGAGAGCGCCTTGGGCGCGTGACGATCATCGCCGAAGTCCATCTGCTCGAGCGACACGCCACAGCCCCAGCGCGCTGCGGCGAATGCGAGCGCGCGCGGGCTGTCATCATCCATGCGGTAGGCGAAGCTGCTCTTCTGGCGCAGCGCGTCATAGACGATATTGCCAATGGCCGCGCGGTCTTTGGAGCCTGCAAAACGGTGTGCTTTCGCCCAATCGCGTAGCGCCATACCGACAGGCGTGCGCTGGCGCTCAATGTCTTGGAGGACTTCTGCCGCCGCCGATATACGTCCGCCGAGCCTCATAGAAATATGACCCTAACCATTTCAAATGTAAGAACCAACAAAGCCGGAACAAATGCCAAGCAAAATAAGAAAAATACGAAATCAAGTGACTTCGGTACAGCATCTCTTCTATTGCGAAAATCAAATATTGGCAGAAGAGAAATGAGCGTCATGAATATTGCTATTATCCAAGCCGCCCAGACAGCATATGTAGCATAATTGCCGGCAACGCCTAAAACGAGGCAGGGAAATAACAACCCAACAAAATTGCGTGTCGGCATTGACGCTTCTACTTTTTCAATGCGCTGCTGTTCCTGAACACGCATCTGCCAAGCATTTTCTTTGCCGTCCCCCGTATATTTTTCTTCAAATCGTTTTAGATGCCACCACTTCACGCCAGCAGTAAAAAAACCACTTGCTATCATGGCTACGACGGGCTGGAGAATTGCGAGGTTTTGCTCACTCATCCCGGCATCGAATAGTTCGGGGCTTCGCGCGCGATTTGCACATCGTGGACGTGGCTTTCGCGCAGGCCGGCGCCCGTGATTTTCACGAATTCGGCGTTCTTATGGAAATCCGGGATCGTGGCGCTGCCTGTGTAGCCCATGGACGCCCGGACACCGCCGAGCAGTTGATGCAGGATCGGCGCGACGGGACCTTTATAGGCCACGCGGCCTTCAATACCTTCGGGTACGAGCTTCATCTGATCATTCACTTCCTTTTGGAAGTAGCGATCGGCCGAGCCGCGCGCCATGGCAGCGACCGAGCCCATGCCGCGATAGGCTTTGAATTGACGCCCCTGATAAAGGAAGACTTCGCCCGGCGCTTCTTCGGTGCCAGCGAGCAGCGAGCCGACCATGGCCGCTTCCGCGCCAGCCGCCAGCGCTTTGGCCATATCGCCAGAGAACTTAATCCCGCCATCTGCAATGACAGGCACGCCCGCTTTGCGCGCGGCTTTTACGCTATCCATGACGGCGGTCAGCTGCGGCACGCCGACACCGGCTACGATGCGCGTGGTGCAGATGGACCCAGGGCCGATACCAACTTTCAATGCGTCCGCGCCTGCATCGATCAAGGCCTGCGCCGCGGCTTCCGTCGCTATATTACCAGCAATGACCTGAACATCCGGATGGGATTTTTTCAGACGCCGGACTTGCTCACCCACGGCTGAGCTATGGCCGTGTGCCGTGTCGATCACGACCGCGTCCACCCCCGCCGCGATCAGCGCAACCGCGCGTTCATAGCCTGCATCGCCGACAGTCGAGGCCGCAGCGACCCGCAAACGTCCCTGCCCATCCTTACAGGCATTGGGGAAGTTGAGCGCTTTTTCCATGTCCTTGACAGTGATCAGGCCTACGCAGCGATAGTTCTTATCAACGACGATCAGCTTTTCGATCCGGTGTTTATGCAACAGAGCGCGGGCTTCGGCTTCGCTGACGCCGACCCGCACGGTGACGAGATCTGTCGTCATCAGATCACGGACTTTCTGGGTCGGATCGTCGGCAAAGCGAACGTCGCGGTTGGTCACGATCCCGACCAGCTTCCCGTCTTCTTCAACAACGGGAAGGCCAGAGAAGTTATAGCGCTGGCCCAGTTCGGCGAGTTCCGCGCGGGTCGCATCGGGCCCGATCGTAACAGGATTGACCACCATACCAGACTCATAACGTTTGACACGACGGACTTCTTCGGCCTGTTCTTCAATCGACAGATTGCGGTGGATCACGCCAATGCCGCCGACTTGCGCCATGGCAATGGCCAGCGGCGCTTCCGTCACCGTATCCATGGCCGCGCTGATCAGCGGCACATTCATCGTTATCTCACGCGTCAGGCGCGTCTTAAGCGACGCTTGCGCAGGGACTATATCGGACGCCTTGGGTTGCAAGAGGACGTCATCGAAGGTCAAACCTTCCCGAATCTCCATGGGAGTCTCCGTTCCTTTTGCGAGCCGCGCCTATCAGGGTGTTGGGCTGCGTGCAAATAGGAAAGACGTTATTTCGCGCGATTGCCTGTAAAACCTGTCGCGACCAAATAAATTTCGGGTGAACCTTTACGCGAACTCTTCGGTTTGGCGTGTTTGACGACGTCAAAGTGCTGCCGCAACCGCTTCAACAACGTTTCTTCGGCCCCACCCTGGAAGACCTTTGTCACAAAGGCGCCGCCCTCACCCAACACGTCCATGGCAAATTCGGCCGCTGCTTCGACAAGCGCAACGGTCTTGAGGTGATCGGTCTGCTTGTGGCCCGTCGTATTGGCGGCCAAGTCTGACATAACAAGGTCCGGCGCGCGGTCTAAATGCGCCTTCAGCTGATCCGGCGCATCGTCCGCCATGAAATCCAAATGTAGGATTTCTGCACCCGGCACGGCTTCAACGGGCAGAATATCAATTCCGATGATCCGCCCCGCCCCGCGCTTAAAGGCGGCCTGCATCCAGCCGCCAGGTGCGCAGCCGAGATCGACAATCAGATCGCCTTTGGAAATCAGTCCAAACTTATCGTCCAATTCTTCCAGTTTAAACGCGGCGCGTGACCGGTAACCGAGTTCCTGCGCTTTGCGGACATAAGGATCGTTGATCTGGCGTTCGATCCAAAGCTTGGAGGACAGCTTGCGACCGCGCGCTGTCTTCACTTTGGAATGCATCATCCGTGTCGCGTTTTCGGCCTGTGGCTTGGTCACACGACCGCGTTTCGGACCTTTCGGCTTCCCACCGCTCATCTTTTTTTGGTCTGTGGGACGCTTGCCGCCGCGATTATTGCTCATGATGCTGTGTCCGTCTGCGACGTGCGTCCTGCCCCGATCAAACCAATCAACATGCCTTCACGCAAGCCTCGATCGGCGACGCGGATCATTTTCGAAGGCCACATTTCGCAAATCACGTCGGTAATGGCGCAGCCAGCGACTAACAGGCCCGCCCGATCTGTCCCAATGCAAGGCTCTTTGGCGCGATCTTCAAAAGACCGACTCGCCATATTCCGTGCGACACGAACCGCATCGACAGAACGCAGCCAGAGGCCGTCGACTTTTGCGCGCTGATAATAAGGCAGCTTCAAATGAATGCCCGCCAGAGACGTGATTGTGCCAGACGTCCCGATCAGATGCCCGCGACCTTCTTCAAAAGCGCGGACAAAACGGCTCTCACATCCCTTTTCTTTAATAGCGTCCCGAACCGCTTGCTTCATCGCCTCATACCAGGCCCCGCGATCCTCGGTTTCGGGGACTTTATCTGACAAAGTCACAACACCGAGCGGCAAAGACGCCCAGGCGCTTATGGGCGGACGATGGATTGGGTGCTCATCCTCACCACGCAGCTTGCGCACATCCACCCAAGACAATTCCGTCGATCCGCCGCCAATGTCGATGACAAGCGCCACGTCCTTTGTGGGGTCCACCAGTTTGATACAGCCCATGACGGCTAAGCGCGCTTCAACCCGCGGACTGATGATTTCGAGCGATATACCCGTTTCGTCTTTCACGCGCTTTAGGAAGGCTTCGCCATTTTCAGCACGACGACAGGCCTCTGTCGCGACACAGCGCCAGCGTTTCACCCGCTTATGCTTCATTTTACGCGCGCAGACGTGGAGCGCTTCAATCGTCGCGTCCATACTGCTTTCAGCAAGTCGTCCCGTGGCCGCAAGATCGTGGCCGAGGCGTACAACCTGGCTGTAACTGTCGATGACCTTGAACCCGTCATCAAGCTGTTTAGCGATTAGAAGGCGGCAATTATTCGTGCCCAAGTCAATCGCCGCAAATGTGCGCGATTGGGACGACGCCCGAGGAGAGCGCCGTGACCTTCGTTTGCGGCGGGTCCGTCTCCGTCCATAGTGAGCCTGCGCATCGTCGCCGGTCGCAGTCACAGGGGCGGAGCCGGACGGAATATCGTCCGGCATTGCCGTTACTTTCTCTGTGCGAGCCTCCGGTCGCCAGCCTCATTCGGGGCGGCGCGCGCAAGGAGCTCTGCTATCTTTCGTCTTAATCTTGTTAGCCAGAGCCTAAGGACGGCGCAAGCACCCAAACTCGGCCACGAGCGTTTTTCGCGAACTCGCCTAATGCATGTCGATATGATCATCGAGGAAGGCGAAATCGGCCACGCCAGACAGCGCCTCCATCGCTTCGTGTTGTGATAAGAAGATTTGGCCTGTTAGCTTATCCAACAAATTAGACCGAAAAAGGCGCTCGCGCACACGACTTTGCATGTCAGAGAGATGCAAGCGAATGCCGGCGGCCTTCAGACGATCATTGATGGTTTCGAGGCTGTTCAGAGCCGACGCGTCGATGCGATTGACGGCTGTACACATGAGGATCAGATCGGTCATGTCGTCTTCTTTTTCGACCAATTCAGAGACCCGCGCTTCCAAGGTCCGAGCGTTAGCGTAATAGAGCGACTCATCAATACGGAGGGTTTTCACGCGGTCATCCGTTTCGACGACAAAACGCTCCGCATCGCGGTAATGTTCTGTGCCTGGAAAACGCCCAACGAGGGGCATATTCGGCGAAACCGTACTCCGTATATGTAAAGCCATGGCAAGGACAACACCGGCCAGAACGCCCCACTGGACCCCGAAAATTAACACAGAAAAGAAGGTCGCCAAGGCCGTTAGCCCGTCGGCGCGGCTATACATCCACGTTCGCCAAATCGCTTTGAAGTCTAAGAGCGAGAGGCACGCAATAATGATCAAAGCGGCCAGAACTGCCAAAGGTAGCGGTTGGAGGAAGGGCGTTAGGAATAAGGCTGTCAGGCACATAAGCGCAGCGACGATCAGGCCGGATAGACGGGTCTGCCCCCCTGCGGCTGCATTGACAGCAGAGCGCGACATCGAGCCGTTTACAGCATAGCCGCCTGTCAAACCTGCCGCTAAATTAGCCGCCCCAAGGCCAAGCAGTTCGCGGTCTGCATTCACATTTTCGCGCCGCCGCGCCGCAAGTTCCTGCGCTGTCGACGTGCTATCGACGAAGGCCACAATCGCGATGACAGCCGCCGGCATCAGTAACTGTTCGAATAAGGCCATATCGCCACTTGGCAGACCGATCGGTGGTAAACCTGCTGGGACGGGCCCCACTGTGGCAAGACCTTGGTAGGCCAGGCCAAAGCCCGCACTCATGCCCATAGCGATTAGAATTATCAGGATAGGCGCGATCCGGCTGGCCATGCGGGCCCGGCGGCTCCGCATCCCAGCTTTGACAAGACGGTAAGCGACGCTGTTTCGCGCCAACCAGAAGGCCAACAGAGCAATTCCGCCGACAAGGAATGTCAGGCCATGGATACTGCCGAGCTGGTCTCGTAAACTGGACAGCATAGCAAAAGCCGTTCGTCCGCCCCCATCTACACCAAGAATGTGACGTAACTGACTGATAATAATAAGAAGAGCCGCGCCCGTGATATAAGCGGAAACCACCGGACGCGACACAAAGTTCATCAAAAATCCAGCCCGCAATATCCCGGCCACGATTAAGATCACTCCCGTCATAACGGCGACAATCGCGGCGCCGACGATGCGTTGTTCCTCTGGCAGTGCGACGATACAGGCCGCCGTCATCAGCGAGACCACCGCCGTTGGCCCGACATTCAGCATATTGGAACTGCCGAGTAGCGCATAAGCGATCAAGGGCGCGATGGACGCATAGATCCCAACTTGTGGCGGCAACCCCGCCAAAAGCGCATAAGCCAGTGATTGCGGAACCAGCAGGATCGTTACGACGATCGACGCGACCAGATCATCTGTAAAAATGCGACCTGAATAGCCGCTTAGCCATCCCCATTGCGCTTTAACGGCGCTGGATATGCGACCCTTCCCGCTCACGTCTTTAGCCTGACGCGATGCGGGTGATTTGGCAAGATCGCTCAGCCCGCCTGCGCACGGTTGGCAAACTGGGTCAAAGGGCCGCGCAATTGTTCGAGATTAAATCCCGCCGCCGTTAACGCCGTCATCGTGGCTTCAACACCCAAGCTCTCAACATGCGCAAAAGCCCAGAGAGCCGCAGACCGCATACCGGACGCGCAGAACGCGACAATCGGGCGGGGCGCCTCTCGAAAGGCCGTAATACTGGCTTCGATCAGCCCCGGGGTGAGGCCGCCCGCCATGGGGATATGAAAATAGTCGAGGCCAATGGCCTGCGCCGTCGCCTCAAGCTCTTCAGCACAGGGCTGTAGCGGCGCTTCCATATCCGGGCGATTATTTATGAAGCTCATGACCCCCTGCTCGGCCAGCGCCTGCAGCTGAGCGGGCATCAGCTGCCCCGTTACAAATACATCGCCCGGAAGTTCTTTCATGCTCTTCTTACGGCTAGCGGCCTAAAACGCGTTTGGCCTCAATTGTCACGGCCTCTGCTGTGAGGCCAAAGTGCGGGAAGAGTTCTGCCCCAGGACCAGACGCCCCAAACCCGCTCATGCCGACAAAGCCCCCGTCACGGCCAATCAGCGCGTCCCAACCTTGGCGAATACCGGCTTCGACGGCGACTTTGGGAAGATCTTTGCCGAGAATGGAACGAATATATTTCTCATCCTGT
This sequence comes from uncultured Alphaproteobacteria bacterium, assembly GCA_963922935.1. Lineage (GTDB taxonomy): Bacteria > Pseudomonadota > Alphaproteobacteria > Caulobacterales > Maricaulaceae > Litorimonas. Next base: position 8,129 of record CAWUKE010000070.1, read on the forward strand.
TCGAGGAAGAGATCGAGGCACGGGATAGAGACGACACGCGCCGAAATATCTTCGGACTCTAAGGCCTCCGCAGCAGCGACAGCCAGCTGCACCTCTGATCCTGTCGCGAGCAGCACCACATCATCCTGCCCCTTACCCGGACGCAGAACATATCCGCCCCGCGCGCACATGTTCCGTGACGCATCATCACGCAGCGCCGGAACGCCTTGACGTGTTAACGCCATAACAGATGGTCCTTCGGTGCGTTGGACGGCCAGTTCCCAGCATTCTGCTGTCTCTAGCGCGTCAGCTGGGCGGTACGTGTGCAAGTTGGGAATCCCGCGCAGGCTGGCGAGATGCTCAACCGGTTGGTGCGTCGGACCATCCTCACCCACACCAATGGAATCATGCGTGGCCACATAAATATTGCGGATACCCATCAGCGCGCCAAGACGCACACTGGGGCGGCAGTAATCCATGAAGACCATGAAGAGGCCAGAATAAGGAAGCACACCGCCATGCAGGCTCATGCCATTCATGGCCGCCGCCATGCCATGTTCGCGAATGCCGTAATTTACATAGCGCCCGGCATAATCACCCGCTTGGATTTCGTGAGATGTGGCTGGTGTTTTTGTCTTATTTGACCCTTCCAGATCGGCGGATCCACTGATCATGGTCGAGATCGCTTCTGTGAGAGGGATCAAAGCATTTTTAGAGGCGACCCGTGTGGCAAGGCTCGGTTTTTCCGCCGCCACCTGGTCTTTATAAGCCTGCATTTTGTCTTGCCAACCTGCATCGAGTTCTCCGACCATTGCGGAGGTAAATTCAGAGGCTTGCGGGGAAGACTTCAGGCGTTCTTTCCAAGCACGATGCGCTTTGCGGCCTTTGCGACCCGGACGCTTCCAAAGCTTATAGACATTATCTGGAATTTCGAACGGCGGATGGTTCCAGCCAATCGCTTCGCGTGTGCCGGCAATCTCCTCATCGCCGAGCGGAGACCCGTGCGCCTTGTTGGAGCCCGCTTTCGTAGGTGCCCCTTTGCCGATCGTGGTTTTGCACGCGATCAGTGTGGGCTTTTCGGATTTTTGCGCGCGTCGAAGGGCTGAGGCGACCTGGTTCATATTGTGGCCATCGATCTCAATGACTTTCCAGCCTGATGCCTCGAAGCGTTTCTTTTGGCTGGTGGAATCCGAGAGGCTGACCGGACCATCAATCGTGATGTTGTTATCATCCCAAAGAACGATCAGCTTATTCAGCGCAAGGTGCCCCGCAAGGCTGATGGCCTCTTGGCTAATGCCTTCCATCAAGCAGCCATCACCGGCGATCACGTAAGTGTAGTGATCCACAAGGTCCGCGCCAAAACGCGCATTGAGATGCGCTTCGGCTAAGGCCATGCCGACGGCATTGGAAATCCCCTGCCCGAGAGGACCGGTTGTCGTTTCGACACCCGGCACGTGACCATATTCCGGATGCCCCGCCGTGATATATCCGACTTGGCGGAAATTGCGGATCTGATCCATGGTCATCGCTTTATAGCCCGTCAGGTGCAGCAGGCTGTATATCAGCATAGAGCCGTGACCGGCAGACAGCACAAAGCGGTCGCGATCCGCCCAGTCCGGCGCACTCGGATCGAACTTTAAGAACTTCGAGAACAAAACGGTCGCCGCATCCGCCATGCCCATCGGCATACCGGGATGACCGGAATTGGCCGCTTGCACAGCGTCCATAGACAGGGCGCGGATCGCATTCGCCATATCACGCATTTCAAGTTGGGATTTCGACAGTTCGGCCATGAAGAAGCACCAGCAATATTTACAGTCGTCATCCCCATGACACGCAAAAACCGAATCGTTAAGCCGCTCCGACGCGTGATTGTGGACGAACCGCAGGGCCGCATGATTTTCGACATGTATCTGTATGATCAGGCTGCACAAACTTGGTTGCCAGCCCTATCCGGCCTGCCTATAGGAGCGCTTCGTTTGGAACGCCCGAATAGCTCAGTTGGTAGAGCAACGGATTGAAAATCCGTGTGTCCCTGGTTCAAATCCAGGTTCGGGCACCATTCCCTTCCCGTAAGCCGCCGTTTGACACAG
>CAWUKE010000071.1:0-10005 GCA_963922935.1 uncultured Alphaproteobacteria bacterium
GCGTCATGCAGCAGACAGGTCAAGCGCTCGGCGGGTGTCGATTTGGGATAGAGCTGGCCGAGCAACGCTTCCACCACGACCGAATGCTCGGCCACGGAAAAAGCATGCGCGCCCGATGTCTGCCCATTCCACCGCGCCACCCGCGCCAGACCACGCGCAATATCCTCAATCTCAATATCCAGCGGCGACGGGTCGAGCAGGTCGAGGCGACGCCCCGACAGCATGCGCTGCCAGGCTCGGGGCGTTCTATTCTTCATCTAGAAGCACCACCATTGATTTGCTTTTAATGTACAGTGTGCGAGACGAGAGAATGGTTTGGTTAAAGCCCATAATAATCGCTTTAAGTATAAGTGCGTTTACGGCGGTTCTCATTTCATCGTTCACACAGATCACTTTCCTGAAGGCACTGTTTGGTGGGCTGGCATTATTTTCAGGACTGCCTTTTCTTGGTCATGTCATCACCTTCGATGATGATTTGCCCGGAGGATGGAGCAATCCAGACGGGAGTGAACCGTTTCCCTACAGAGAATTGATCGTTAAAGGCCTGATTTTCTTTACGTGCTTAGGTCTTTTTTACCTCACCTAGCAATTAGCCTACCCCACCTTCCGAACGAACACTGCGCCCGCGCTGTAACCCGCGCCGAAGGAGCAGATCAGTCCGGTTTCTCCGGCCGCGAAATCGTCGCTGTGCTTATGAAACGCGATGATGGATCCAGCGGAGGACGTGTTCGCATATTCATCCAGTACGACCGGCGCTTGCTCCAGGCTGACGTCTTTGCCGAGGACTTTTTTGGCTATCAGGACATTCATATTGAGGTTCGCCTGGTGCAGCCACATCCGTTTGAGCGTATTCGGATCAAGGCCGAGCTTACCCGCCTCTTCCGTAATCATCGCCGCGACCATGGGCACGACTTCTTTGAAGACAGACCGCCCATTTTGCACAAACAGCTTATCGGTCAGCCCCTTGCGGCCGCGATCACCGTGCAGGCCGTTATCTTCGGGCGCTGTGTGATTGAGGAAGCCGAAATTATTGCGGATATTGTTGGAGAATTGCGTGATTAGCTTCGCGCCAATGATTTCCCAATGCTCATCTGGGGCCACATCTTCGCGCTCGACCAAGATCGCGGTCGCCACATCGCCAAAGATGAAATGGCTGTCGCGATCTTTGAAATTCAGGTGCGCCGTGCAGACTTCGGGATTGACGACCAGCACGCTTTTCGCTTGCCCGCCATAGATCAGGCCGCGCGCCGCCTCCAACCCAAAGGTCGCGCTGGAACAGGCCACATTCATGTCAAAGGCAAACCCGCCTTCCATGCCCAGCAGGTCTTGGACCTCCACCGCGATGGCCGGATAGCCGCGCTGCAGGTTGGAACAGGCCACAATGACGGCGTCCACATCCGCCGCGCTTTTACCTGCGCGATGGAGCGCATCATTGGCGGCTTTGACGGCCATCTCGGCCAGGACGCTGGGCTCTTCATTCGGACGCGCCGGAATTTCTGGCCGCATCTTATTCGGGTCTAAGATCGGCTCTTTGGACAGAACGTAGCGGCTTTTAATGCCAGAGGCTTTTTCGATGAAGGGCGCGTTGGAATAGTCGAGCGCGTCGAGCTCCCCGGCCTCAATCGCGGCCGCGTTTTCGGTGTTCCACTTATCGACATAGGCGTTGAAGCTTTCGACGAGTTCGTCATTGCTGATCGACTGTTCCGGCGTCCATAGACCGGTAGAGGAGATAACGGCTTTCATTCGGTGCGTGTAACGCGTGGGACGCGCGCGTCAAACAATGCCGTGTGCCCCAACTGCGCCTTATATGCAAATAATTCGCAGTTTCTGTCGTAATGTAGTTGACAATCATTTGCAGTTGCAGCATCTTGTCCCTGTGATCCACTGCGTTTGCAATTCCGTGAATACGCGCCTCGTTGATGAGGCTGCCGCCTGTGGCAGTCGTACGCCCGCTTGCGTCATGAAGCATTGCGGCAAGCGCTTTAATTGCGGGCAGTGTATCCCGTCCATTGAAGAACGTTTGCAGGTCGTCATCGGCGACGCGGCGAATGACCGGACGGTTGTGCAGACACATGCCGCCTCCCCTCTATTGGACGCCGCAGAATAAATCACGTTTTAGGCCGCTAAGTCCCTGACTTACCGTCATCTTTCTTCTACTCTCTCGAAGACCTGACCCCGTTCCGATCATATTGCGTTTGAAAATGCGTTGCAGGGCGGTCTGCTGACAATCATTCTGACTTTCACTTTCAGCTAAGTCACTGATTTTTCTTAATTTTTATGAATACTTTTTGCCGAATCGCGCGTAAAAGGTGGACCAATAAAGTTCAAAGAGGATTATGCCATGCGCCAGCCCCCTATCGATAAAAATGAAAAGACCATCGAGTTCCTGAATGCCTGTCTGAAAAACGAGCTGACGGCCATCAACCAATATTTCCTACATTCGCGGATGCTGAAAGATTGGGGCGTGATGAAGCTCGCCGCGAAGGAATATGAAGAATCAATTGATGAGATGAACCACGCCGATTGGATCATCGAACGGATTCTCTTCCTCAACGGCCTGCCGAACCTGCAAGACCTCGGTAAGCTCTATATTGGCGAGACGGTCGAAGAGATCATCGAATGCGACCTGAAGATCGAACATATTGCGATCCCGCTGCTGCGTGATGCGGTCGAGCATTGCGAAAAGGTTCGGGACTATGTGACCCGCGATCTGTTTGCGAAAATTCTCACCAGCGAAGAAGAGCATCTCGACTATCTGGAAACGCAGCAAGACCAGATCCGCATGCTCGGCATCCAAAACTATATCCAATCCATGAGCGTGGGTGGCGAAGAAGAAGGCTAAGTGCTAGCCTCGTCTTATGACCCAAGACCATATGGCTAAGACGATTTTCATCACTGGCGCGTCTACCGGCATGGGCCGCGACATGGCCGAACGCTTCGCAAAAGAAGGGTGGAATGTCGCGGCGACCATGCGCAAGCCCGAGCGCGACGGGGCTGACCTCGCCGCGCTTGCTGGCGTCAAAACCTACGCGCTCGATGTCACCGACGCCGACTCCATCCAATCTGCTGTAAAGGCCGCCGAAGACGACTTTGGCGGCCTTGATGTTTTGGTCAACAATGCGGGCGTGGGGCTGGTTGGTCCGATGGAGGGCGCGTCTGACGCGCAAGTTGATCAGCAAATCGCCGTAAACCTCGCCGGACCCGTCCACGTCATGCGCGCGGTTCTGCCCGGAATGCGGGCGCGGAAATCTGGCATCATCGTCAATATCACCTCCATTGGCGGGCGGATTACGATGCCGCATAATGCGCTTTATCACAGTATGAAATGGGGGCTGGAAGGCCTGACCGAAGCGCTGGCCTACGAACTCCGCCCCTTTGGCATTCACGTCAAAGCCGTCGCGCCAGGCGGGGTAAAAACGGACTTTGCTGGGCGGTCGCTCAACCGCGCTGATCCCACTATCGATCCCGAATATGGGCGGCAAATGCAGGCCTTTATCAAGGCAGCGACCGGCCGCTCTGACGGCTGGTCAGAGGCGTCCGTTGTTTCTGACGTGGTTTACGCCGCCGTCACAGACGGCAAAGACCAGATCCGCTACCTCGCGGGCGAAGACGCCAAGCAAATGTGGGCCGGCCGCGAACAGCTGGGCGACACCGCTTGGGTGACGATGATGACGGAACGCTTCGGGCTTTAGACGGCCCGTGTTTTCAGCGTGTCTTCCCGCACATGACAGTGCAGCGAATGATCGTTGATCATGCCGACCGCCTGCATGAAGGCATAGAGGATGACAGGCCCGACAAAGCTGAATCCCTGTTTCTTGAGCGCCTTGCTCATGGCCTCTGACTCCGGGCTTTTCACGGGCGTGTCGCGGAAGTTATCCCATTCATTGACGATGGGCGTGCCGCCGACAAAGCTCCAGAGATAGTCTGAAAAGTCGATCCCTTCCTCATCGCGCATCCGCACATAGCTTTTCGCGTTTTTGATCGTCGCATTGATCTTCAGGCGCGATCGAATGATGCCCGGATTATCGAGCAAACGCGCCCGATCGGCGTCTGTATATCCGGCAACAATATCCGGATCGAGCCCGTCATAAGCGGCCATGAAATTATCCTGCTTCCGCAAGATTGTGATCCAGGCGAGGCCCGCCTGCTGACCGTCTAAGATCAGCTTCGCCCAAAGCGCTTTAGGGTCGCGTTCCGGCCGCCCCCAGACGCAATCATGATACCAGCAATAAAGCCGATCATCCGGCGGCACCCACGCACAACGCGGCAGATCGGGATGATCATAATCGTCCGGGACTTGGGTGATGCGGTTCACAGATGCCTCACAGGCGCTTTTCCATGCCGTAATTGGCGCGCTCATAAACGGGGTGTGGGCCGGCGTGGTTCTGTACCCAGCCATTGCGCTCATAAAGGCGCTTGGCGCGATCCAGCACCGTATTGGATAAGAGAAACAAGCGCGTCAGCCCAAGCTCGTCGCGGGCGTAATCTTCCGCCGCGTTGAGCAACGCCATGCCAATCCCCCGCCCGCCATAGGCCGGGTCGACCGCCATCTTTGTGAGTTCCCACTGCCCATCAGCATGCGGCTTCAACGCGACCGCGCCGACACAGACCTCATCCACATGCGCGGTGAAAACATGCCCGCCATTGTCAATATAGATCTCTGGCGTCGCGACCATGGCTTTGTCGCTGTCCTCCATGTGATGATAGCGCTCAATCCACGCGGCGTTGAGCGCTGCAAAGCGCGGCAAGCTAGGGCGGTGATTGCGGCGGATGATGACCTCGGACATACTGCCCTTTTGTCGCAGCGCTCGCAAAGCGGCAAGCCTCTTTTGGCCCCTACTCCGCTGCAACTACCCGTTCGATAAATCGAACCATGTCGGCTTGTTCCGCCGGGGTGAGCGCAGACAGCATAGCGGCCATATTGGCGCGGTCTTGCGCTTGGATCGCGGTGTGGATGGCCTCACCTTTATCGGTCAGCGCGTAGAGACGCGCGCGGGCATCGGTTTGGCTTTTCGTTTTTTGCAGCAAGCCTTTCTTGACGAGTCGATCCAGCGCGGATTGCATGGTCGTCGGCGCAACGCCAACATGTTGGGCCACATCGGTGGCTCGCGCGTCAGGGTTTTGGGCCAAGAAGCGAAGCGTCTGATAATCCACCGGGTTATACGGCAATGGCCGATCCATCCCGTCCGCACCGCGCACCAGGTAGCGGTTCAAGATTACATTGACCGCGCGGGCCATTCGTTCCGGCATATCCCCCATACGCTTGCTTTATACGAATATCGTAGTATATGTTACGAAATTCGTATTAATGGAGAGATTTATGTCATCCCGGTCCCGCTTCACGGCCACAAAGGCGCTATTCTCAATGGGCGCATTGATAACGGCCTGCGCCACGCCATCGCCACCCGCGACAGCCCCCACCGACCTGACGCCGCCTCCGGCGCTGGCTGATGAGGGCTATGTCGAGATCGTTGTGAGCGCGGATTTCCCCGGCACTCCTGAACAGGTCCGGGCTTGGCTAGATGATGGCAATAAAATCATCTATGCCATGGAAGACACGGAGAATATCTCAAGCCCGAAGCGCTTTACCCTCACAAAAGGCTCAAGCTGGACTGAAACCGGGGCAGAGCGTATCTTGGAATTTAACGATGGCCATTTCACCTTTGAACGCGTGATCACGCACAGCCCGGCCAAATTTGACTACCAAATCTGGGGCTTCACATCGGGCACTGGCAACAATGTCGACCATATTTACGGCAAGCAGGAGCTGATCGCGGACCCGAACGGCGGGACAGACTTTATCTGGACCTACCGCGTCATGCCCAATGCAGGCTGGAAGCGGCCCTTCGTCAGACGCTTTGTCGAAGGCGAGGTGAAAGACTTCCTGCAGATCGCGACTGATGCGGTTGAGGCGCAGGCGGCGATTGAACTTGCAGACCGATAGCTGTTGCGGATCTAAATCTTTAATCCCCCAAAGGCGCGCCGAGCGGCGCGCCGAGGTTTCCGCTGAGGGGCTGCATGGTCAGGGGCGCGGGCTCAAAGGACGAACGAAGAGAGTCCCCTTGCTCGGACGACCAGCCGCCTGACCAGCCCCCGCGGGGCAGCGACTCCAACGGGTTCCAGCCGAGATCATTATAACCACTCTCAACCGTGGGTGTATGACTGCGCAGACGGGACAGCTCATCCCGTGCGGTATTGTAAGCGCGAAGATCATCCGCATCGGCGTCTTCGTCCAGATCAATGATGGTCCGAAGCTGTTTCACGCGAGCTTCGGCATTGGCCAGATCGCGTTGCTGGGCCTGCAGCTCAGCCATGGGTTGGCCGGCAAATTGGGTAGCCGACGGCCCTGTCGCGCAAGCCGATAAGAGAAGAGCCGCGGAGATCGGAATAAGACGCATGACACGGCCATAGCATATGACGCGCCTGGGGCCTAATCCCCTGCCTTGCGACCGATCGGATCAGTCGTCTGTCCCGATGACGCTACCCATCACTTGAACAGATTTATTTCGCACCGATGGGCTTTCTGTGGCCTCTTTGAGGCGGTCGATGCGGATAAGCGCCATGGCGAGTGTCCCGTTCACGTGCAGGACTTGGCCGACTTTGCGCTCACCCGCCTTAACCGGATCGCCAACCTCTGCCGGTCCGCTCAGCACCAGCGTGCGCATGCGCTTGCGCACCGAACTCATCCGTTTCATCCGGCTAACCACCTCTTGGCCAACAAAGCAGCCTTTTTGGTAATCCACGCCGTTGAGTTGATCCATACAGGCGTCCATCGGAAACGTGCTGTTCGGGCCGTAGTCCCACTCACTATCCGGCACGCCAAGCGAGAGGCGGTGCGTGTCATAATCGGCACCAGGCGTGACGTCGCGGCGCTCCTCTGTGATCCAGCGGGTTCCGAGAGACGGCATGCGCGGATCAGTGTCGCCAGGCAACTCACCTTCCCCCCAAGCACAGTGAACGACATGGGTTTCGCTGATATCCTCGATCTCAATCGGCTCGCGCAGGCGAAACATTTTCAGCCGCTTTAACAGACCCGGCCCCATGTCGAGCGTGGTATCGAGAAGCAGATCATCGCCCTGTTCCGTCACAAAGAAATCCGCAGTGATCTTTCCTTGTGGAGTCAGGAGCGCCGAAAAGCTGACCGGACCAGACAGGCTATTGGTGATAAGCTTATCCAGCCACGGCCGGACAGTTTCGCCAGACAGTTTGAGGACGGTGCGCGGGCGGCGGATAATCGGCATAAGCCGTCGCTAGCGCAGATCGCGCATAAAAAAAAGCCGCCCCCGGAAGTACAGGGGCGGCTTTCTTAAATGAGTCAGGCTTAGCCTAACATTTGTAGTAGAGGTCAAACTCAACCGGATGCGGATGCATGTTCACGCGGTGAACTTCTTCCATCTTCAGGTCGATATAGGCGTCGATCTGATCATCATCGAAGACGCCGCCCGCTTTCAGGAAGTCACGGTCGCCATCGAGGGCTTCCAGCGCTTCTTTCAAGCTGCCGCAGACTTGTGGGATGTCTTTGGCTTCCTCGGCGGAGAGTTCATACAGATCCATATCCATCGGATCGCCAGGATGGATCTTGTTTTTGATCCCGTCGAGGCCCGCCATCAGCAGCGCTGTGTAAGTCAGGTATGGGTTGCCCATCGGATCGGGGAAGCGCGCTTCCAGACGCTTACCATTGCGGCTAGCCGTCCACGGAATACGGATTGAAGCCGAGCGGTTACGGCTGGAGTAGGCCAGCATAACCGGCGCTTCAAAACCAGGCACCAAACGCTTGTAAGAGTTGGTCGCCGAGTTGGAAAACGCATTGATCGCGCGCGCATGCTTAATGATGCCGCCAATATAGTAGAGGCAGGCATCAGACAGGCCCGCATAGCCGTCACCAGCAAAAAGCGGCTCGCCGTCTTTCCAGATCGACTGGTGAACGTGCATGCCTGTGCCGTTATCATTGTGAACCGGCTTGGCCATGAAGGTCGCCGTCTTGCCATAGGCATGGGCGACATTGTGCACGATATATTTATATAGCTGCATATTGTCGGCCATCTTGAGGAGTGTGTCGAACTTCATGCCAAGTTCGTGCTGGCTTGGGGCCACTTCGTGGTGATGCTTCTCTGGCTTCAGGCCCAACTCTGTCATAATGGCGAGCATTTCGGTCCGCATGTCCTGCTGGCTATCAACCGGCGGGACCGGGAAGTAGCCGCCCTTTGGCCCCGGTCGGTGACCCATATTGCCACCCGTATACATCGTGCCCGTATTGTAAGGGCCTTCCGTGCTGTCGAACTCATAGCCCGTCTTGTTTTGGGATGTGTCCCAGCGGACATCATCAAAAACGAAGAATTCAGCTTCGGGACCAAAATAGACCTCGTCGCCGACATTGGCCGAACGCATATAGTCTTCCGCCGCTTTGGCTGTCCCGCGCGGGTCGCGATTATAGGCGGACCCGTCATCGGGCTCCAAAACGTCACAGAAGAGCGTCAGCGTGTCTTGCTGGTAGAACGGGTCCATTTTGGCCGTGCTGGGGTCTGGCATCAGGACCATGTCGGACTCGTTAATATCCTTCCAGCCCTCAATGGAGGAGCCGTCAAACATTGTGCCGTCAGCCATAAGGTCTTCATCGACCATGTCCGCCGTGAAGGTGACGTGCTGCATTTTGCCTTTCGGATCGGTGAAGCGCAGATCGACATAGCCGATCTCTTCATCCTTGATTTTCTTCAGGACCGCTTTGGCGTCCATCTTCTTCTCGGCCATTTTACCCTACCTTTTCCCTAGAGGTCGTTTTGAGTTGTTATACGTTTTAATGTGTTCTGCTTAGAGCGAGGCGTCGCCGGTTTCGCCGGTGCGGATCCGGATGGCTTGGCTCACATCTGAGACGAAGATTTTGCCATCACCAATCTTGCCGGTTTTCGCCGCCGTCTGGATCGCTTCCAGTGCGCTTTCGACTTGGTCATCTGCCACAACCAGCTCGAGCTTGAGCTTCGGCAGAAAGTCCACGACATATTCCGCGCCGCGATAAAGCTCTGTGTGACCTTTCTGACGGCCAAATCCCTTGGCCTCTAAGACAGTCATCCCTTGCAGGCCGATCGCTTGCAGCGCTTCCTTAACCTCGTCCAGTTTGAACGGTTTGATAATGGCTTCGATCTTTTTCATGACTTTCGGACCCTCCAATTCTCAGTCGTGCGCCGCCCGTGCGACGCTCTCGCTGAAGAGTCGAGACCGCGCAGGCCTGTAGGATGGGACTATAGGCATGACCGCCCAGTTCGCACAAGCGATGTGCGATTGCACACAGGCACGATTAAGAACAGTGCAGACCTTTCCGGCTCGATTTGGCGCGCTTTGGCGTTGCAATCCCCAGCCCACGCGTTAAGGCCCCGGCCAAGGTTTGACCCTTGGGTCTAGCCTGTTTGATCCTTCGGGACTTGTTCGCGACTGCAGTTCAAGTGCTGACAAACAGGCAAGGTTCGCGCGTGATAACCTTGCGACCGCACCGCGCTTCGGTGCCCATCAAGACCCGCCGTTCGCGACTGCAGTTCGGCGCTGTGTGGAGATAAAAGCAATGCCAAAGCTCACCCCCCGTCCGCCTAAAAAGCCTTTCATTACCGATGAACAGGCCCTTCGCTTTCACTCTGATCCGACGCCCGGCAAGATTTCCATGCTGCCGACAAAGCCGATGGCGACACAGCGCGATCTGTCCCTCGCCTACAGCCCTGGCGTGGCCGTTCCCGTCAAAGCCATCGCAGAAGATATTGACCTGGCTTATGATTATACCTCCAAAGGCAACACCGTCGCCGTGATCTCTAACGGGACCGCGATCCTCGGCCTTGGCAATCTCGGTGCGGCGGCGTCCAAGCCCGTGATGGAAGGGAAATCCGTTCTCTTCAAACGCTTCGCCGATATCGATAGCTTTGACATTGAGGTTGAAGAAGAAGACGCTGAGGCCTTCATCGAATGCGTCAAACGCATCGGCAATAGTTTCGGCGGCATCAATCTCGAAGATATTGGCTCGCC
>CAWUKE010000072.1:0-9971 GCA_963922935.1 uncultured Alphaproteobacteria bacterium
CGGACGGCGCGCTTATTTTCGTGAAATGACAAGCAGGCCGCCTCAAACGGCAGGCCGATATGATTGAGAACGGCGCGAACGACTGGCTCCATATCCGCGACCAGAGTTTCATACCGCACCCTTAAGACGGCATTGGGTAAGACCGCATCCCAGTGATCCATCAGGGCCAGATAGCCGCGATAATAAGACCCGATATGGGATAGATCGTAAGCCCAGGCCCAACCTGACGCGAAATATTGCCGATAGAGACTGACCCCACAGGCAAGAGGGTGCCGCCGAATATCGATAATGATCGCATCAGGCAGGATCTTATGGATCAAGCCAACATGTTCAAAATTCTGCGGCAGTTTGTCGACAAAGAACGGCTGATGCCCTTCCGCGCGGAAAAGGCTCGCTTGTGAGAGATAGGCCTGCCCCGCTTCGGTCAAACGATCAGACGGAATATCGCCTAACCGGTCCAGATAGGATCCCCCCAACACATCGACGCAATATTGGTGAAGGGACTGCTTTACGATTGGCAGGACGGGTAGTTCCTGTGTACCTTCAATTTGGGAATGGCTGGATAAAATCTGCTCCAGCAGGGTTGAGCCAGAGCGTGGCATGCCCAACACGAAAATCGGCCGCACACCTTCTGCATGCACAGATTTCGTGTCTGCGCGCTTATCTAAGGCGGATAGCGAGACAGATCGCGTTACTCGGTCGACGGCCGCAAGATAGGCCTCTGGGTTGAAGTTACGCGGCCCGTAGAGATCGTTAGCGCGTTTATAGTCCGCAAACGCTCCTTCTAAGCCAGACTCAGCCTCACGGGCTTTTGCCAGGGCGAAAGCCGGTTGGCTGCGCACAGGTCCCGACAGGCGCGTATCACCGACAATCTGCTCCAAGGAACGCAGCTCGGCGTCAGAAAATTTATATGTGGTTAGATCCGATAAAGCCCACCAAGCTTCAGGTGTGGCCGGGGTTTGGCTTTCAATCGCCCGCTTATAGGCGCCTTCAGCCTCCTTGCGTCGACCCAAAACCCGCAGTGCATGACCCCGGACGAGATCCATTCCGCCGCGCTGTTCACGCGTAAAACTCACATCATCGAACGCGGTCTCAAATAGGTCCAGCAAGTCCGCATTGCGGCCATAGCGCTGCAACAAACGGCCCAGCTCTAAGATAGAGGCGGCATTGCGCTCAATTTCTGGCAGGCGACGCGCTTCACGGAGCGCTTCAGTCTCCTGGCCCGTCGCTTCTAGCGCCCCGACCAACATATGACGTAGAATCATATTGCCCGGCGCTGTCGCCAGACCCGCTTGGACCTGCTCCAGAAACTTTTTGGGCTGTCGTTTCACCCGTGAAAGATGGGCGAGCGTATAGAGAGCCCGCGGATGGCCCGGCACTTTTGCCAGCATTTGCTTTGCGATACGCTCCGCATCCACCAAGCGATTTTGCGCAATGGCCTGCCGGATACGCTGAAAGTCTTGGTCTAGCGGATCACGCTGATCTGCCAGGTTCGACGCCCTCACAGCCTCTGCCCACAGGCCTTCTTTCCAGAACGACCGACCGACAGCTTGCAAACCGTCAAATGAGGTTTCTTTCGCGCGCAAAAGCTGGTGCAAAAAACTTCGGCCGAGCTCAACATCGCCGGCTGCAAAAGCCGTCTCGGCTTGCGACAGAAGTGCGGCTTCGTTTTGCGTTATCATGCTCACACGCTCGTCCTGACCGATCGGGTAAAAAAAGAAAAGATAAGGCCAAAAGAAAACGGGGGCCGAAGCCCCCGCCATCTTATCCAAACTCAGGCTATGCGGCCTACATGCGGAAGTTCACACCAATGAAGGCGAAGCGACCGCGTGGGCTCACCGGCCAAGCGATCTGGTTCACAAACGGAATTTCGTCCGTGATATTGTTCACGCCGCCATAGACGGACAAGCGATCGCTGATCTCGTAAGACCCGTTAATATCAAAGATGAACGTATCGCCCGTTTCGTCGCCACCGAGATAGGTTTCGAAGTGCGTCAGACCTGTATCGGTCCCAGCCGCAGCAGCCGCTTGAGCCGCCGTGATTTCACCCATGAACTGGTTGCTCTGATAAGATGTCTGGAAGCCCAAGCCGTAAGGCCCGCGCGCCCATGTCAGGTTCAAATTACCAGACAGTTCCGGACGTTGAACTTCCTTTAACTCCGGATCAACCTCATCAAGGTCGAGCGGGTTAAAGAAGCGGTCCAGCTTCTCTTGGTAGCTCCCAACAAGGGCGAGACCAAATTCGTTCGCCCCTACGTCAAAGCCGTAATTTGCGGCGAAATCGATACCGCTGGCTTCAAGCCGCGCAAAGTTGATCGTGCCGCTGTCTAGCGTGCTCAGACCCCCATCGGAGCGACGCTCAAATTGACCACAGAAAGGCACATTCGGGAATGATGATGAGTCAAAACAGCCATCAAGGATGTCAGCCGCGGCAACAGCCGCGATTGCATTGTCGATCTCAATATCCCAATAATCCACAGTTAGCGTGAAGCGCTCGATAAAGGTTGGCGTAAAGACTGCGCCGACAGTGAATGTATCCGCTGTTTCGGCTTCCAGATCTGGATTCCCGCCGGACGTGCCGGAGAAGCGACCATTCAACGGGTTGATCCAGATGTAATTGCCGTTGGTATCCACGATATCAGACGTCGCGACACCTACAGCCGTCAATGCAGCGACGCAGTTTGCCTGTCTGACGGATGATCCAAGGTCAATATTGTCTGGATCGCACGGGTCTTGGTTCGTTCCAATAAAGATTGGAAGTTTCGGATCAAACAATTCGGAAATGTTTGGCGCACGCACCGCTTTAGACAATGTACCGCGAACGGCGACATTATCATCGGGTGACCAAGTGCCCCCCAGTTTCCAAGTCGTCTGACCACCCAGCGTGCTGTAATCTGCGTAGCGGACCGCGCCGTCAATCGTCAGCTCTTTAAAGTGCTTCCGATCCGCAAGGATCGGCAAACGAACTTCGCCAAACACTTCTTTGACGTCATATTCCCCGAATGTGTTGAACTGGCGATCATTGTCGATGCTGACAACCGTATTCAGGAAACCTGTTTCATCGGCCAAGACGGCCCCTGCCCCGAAGGGCGACCCGGCTGGCAGAATACCCAGACGATCATCATCCAGGGTGCTTTCGCTCGATTCTTCACGATATTCAAAGCCCGCCGCGTAGCCAATCGCACCGTCGAGCAAGCTATCCATCACGTCGAATTCGCCCGCCGCGTAGCCACTGATCACAGTCTGACGGAGCTCGATTTTGTCGGTGATTGGTGCCGCAATGAAGTCCTGCGCCTCTTGGCTGACAGAGAAACGACCAAAGGGATTCAAAGGCTGACATTGCCCGTCACCCGGCGTGAAAGAGTAATATTGGTTGGTCGAATAATTCCCATCTGCAAAGCCGTTCCCTGCCGTGAAGTAGTCAATGGCGTATGTCGCAGTGGGATCGAGGTCGGAACGACAGACAATTTCGCCTGTGTCCGGATCACGGACCGTATCCGTTGCAGCGAATTGACGATCCAGATAGATATCGAAAAAGCTCTGCGTATTCTCAAAGCGGCCATGATTGACCGACAGGTCAAATGTGTGACCGCTATCCATTTCATAGGTCACACCGCCGACAAGACGGATCGTCTCGCGTTCTGTCGTCGTGTCATCATATTGACCCGTCAGGAAGCCTACCGGGTCTTGTGTCAGCAAGAGACCTCCTGTCTGCGCCACAACGGGGAGAAGCTGTTCCGGGATGTAAGGATTATCTTCTGTGATGAAGAGTGTGTCGTAGAACGTGTCCTGCTCACCCGATGTCTTGGACTCGCCCAACACATATTTTGCTTCGACATAAGCTGTCAGATTTGGCGTCAACTCGTAATTTGTGTTCAGGTTGAACGCATAGCTATCCGTTTCAGGATAAAGCGTGTCGCCGTTAAAGTCGAAGAAACCGCCACTGCCGACACCACCGGGTAAAGCGGCCCCGCGGAATGACGAATCTGCGATCAGCGATTCTTGGAAGACACTGACGGTGCCGTCCGGATTTGTCACCCAGCAACCTGCGAGGAAGCCGATTGAGCCACCACGTGATTCCTGGCAGTCGGCCACGCCATTATTATTGATATCGACATAGGTCGTGCCGCGACCGCCAAACCCTGGCGCGATTGAACCCTCTTGAGAGGACAACCAGACCCGCGTGTCGCGGTTGATGATCCGCGGGGCGGCCCCGTCCGTCCGAGCAATAATAGCAAGCTCTGCTGGGGTCAGACCGGTCGTATCAATGGACGATAGTGGCGTACCGATCGTCAGACCTTGGAAGTTTGGCGTATCGGGCCCAATATCTGTGACCTGCAAGCGCAAGGCCGGGTTCGCAATATTGTAGCCGATATTATTGTCACGGGAGAAATCGCGGTCACCATAAGTCAGGCCTGTATCTTCAACGATACTGGCGCTGAACGTGATATTCCCGCGATCATTGTCGAAATTCTTACCCACTGTCAGGTCAAAAGCGAGATTTTCCGCATCGCCTTCTGTAGAAATGCCGCCCTGAAGATTGGCATCGATGCCTTCGAAATCGTCTTTCAAGACAAAGTTGACAACACCGGTCACAGCGTCTGCACCGTAGATCGCCGACGCACCGCCGGTCGTGACTTCCACACGCTCAACAAGGGCGCGTGGGATCGATCCAACGTCTACAGCCGAAGAGCCCCGGAAGCCAGGAACATGGCGACGACCATTGACCAATGTCAGCGTCCGTGCCCCACCCAGACCGCGAAGGTTCAAAGACGCGCCGCCACTCGTGGAGTTTTCTGTCGAGGTTGAGGAAATCAGCGCCGGAATATCATTGACGATCTCAGACAGGTTAATCTCACCGGATTGTAAGATATCATCTGAATCGAGTGACTGAACCGGTGTTGAGCTAACGATATTTGGATCAAGTGCAATACGTGAACCGGTGACGACAATCTCGTCTTCTTCAACATCCGCTGTCTGTGCATAGGCAGACGACATAGCCAGCGCCGCGACGCTGCTGGCCAGCAATAGGCGTTTCATCATGGTTTGGGATCCCCTCCAATAAATATGTGAAGGACTTGTAATGGCCTAAATTGAGGGGATGCAAGCGCATGACTGTAGCGGGACTGCATTTGGATGCATTTTTTGGGCATGTGTTGCATTTTTGTGCAAGGTTCGTTTTCGAGAGGGTTGAGTCGGGAAATTTCAACGGTCGCTCGCATGGATTTACGCGCGACACTGAAAGTGAAATCCCCTAAGGCGCGCTTATGAAAATCTTGCTCGTCACAGATGCTTGGCATCCGCAGATGAACGGCGTTGTTCGGACACTGGACACGACGGTCAATATTTTGCGCGAAGAGGGCCATACGGTTGAGGTCATCGCACCGTCAGACGGATATGTGACGCTACCGCTACCGACCTATCCTGACATCAGGCTCGCTTTGTTTGCGAAACGCGATGTGGAGCGGCGGATTGTGCAATTTGGCCCCGAAGCCATCCATATTGCAACAGAGGGGCCCCTCGGGCAGGCCGCCCGGCAATTATGCCTGCGCTGGGGCATGCCGTTCACGACAAGCTACCACACGAAATTCCCCGAATACATTAAAGCCCGAGTGCCCTTTGTCCCCTTATCAGTGCCTTACAAATTTGTCCGCGACTTCCACAATGCGGGCGGTCGGACGATGGTGACGACGCCGTCCATGGAAAGCTTCCTAGAGGAGCGGGGCTTTACGCGGCTTGCCGTCTGGGCCCGGGGGGTTGATACCACCCTCTTTCACCCAAATAAGCGCGCCGTGGAAACCAAGACGGCGGGCCACGAAGACGTCTATGCAGGATTAGAACGCCCCATTTGGGTAAATGTCGGTCGTGTGGCCGTTGAGAAGAATATCGAGGCTTTCCTCGATCTCGATCTGCCGGGTACAAAAGTGGTCGTTGGAAAGGGACCGCAAGAAGCCGCCCTTCGCAAACGCTATCCTGACATTGTTTTTACCGGCGCGAAGTTTGGTGAAGAACTCGCGCGTCACTTTGCCGATGCCGATGTTTTTGTCTTTCCGTCTCTGACCGATACATTCGGGCTGGTGATTATTGAAGCCATGGCCACAGGCACACCGGTGGCGGCGTATCCCGTTAGTGGACCGGTCGATATTATTCCCGGATCCAATGCTGGCGTCGTGAATGAGGATTTACGAACAGCTTGTCTGGAAGCGCTGGAGCTTTCGCGCGAAGCCGCTCGCAGCCACGCTGAAAACTATAGCTGGGAAAAGGTTGTCGAGGTTTTCTTCGCCCTCTTAACCCCAGAATATAGGCCGGAAGCGCGCAAACGCTGGCGACGTATGCGCCGACTGGCCAAACTCGCTAGCCACCCCATGCATGCCGTACGGCGACAAAGCCGCCGTCTGTGGCGGATCGTTCGTGGTAAAAGCGTCCCTTAAAAGCCGAAGAGAGGCGCGCTTATTTTTCGCGCATCAAAAAGACTTGAATAGCGGTCCCGTAAGGCACGGCGGCGGTCATGCGCCAACCTTGCAGGCCTTGCGAATTTAGCTGATCTTGGAAACGCGCATCAATCGTCTCGGTCTTTCCACCCCACACGCTCCGTTTGAGAGTTAGAACCTTATATTCATACCGCATATACTACCTCTCCCGCTTTAGATAAAAGACGGAAGGCATCGTATCCGTTTTGACGTGGTAGCATTCCCATCCTTCGAGGCCGAGTTTATTGAGGATGTCAGCACTGGCATCGCGAATGCCTTTGCCGCTCGCTCCGCGGCCACCTTCAATGATTTTATATTCCCAACGTTTACGCATCGTCTTTTCCATCCTGTTTGGAAGGCTCGCTCTTTTTGTCTTTTAGTCGCCCAGTGTTGCGCAACGCATCGCGCAAGACATATTCGATCTGCGCATTCAAGCTACGCAACTCGTCATCGGACCAGCGCCGCATAGCATCCAGCACATCCGGGCTGATCCGTAAGGGATATGATTTCTTATTCGCCACCGACAGAACAGAGACCGCTAGTAGAGCGATCCCGTATTTACGACTGGCTGCGTGGCCTTATCTGAGCAGAGCACAACTAGCAGGTTAGAAACCATTGTCGCGCGGCGTTCTGGATCAAGATCAACAATATCCTTCGCTGACAGTTCCGCGAGCGCATCTTCAACCATGCCTACCGCACCTTCGACGATCTTCTTGCGCGCCGCGATAATCGCGCCCGCCTGTTGGCGTTGCAGCATCGCTTGGGCAATTTCCGGCGAGTAGGCCAGGTGGCTAATCCGCGCTTCGATCACATTGATACCCGCCTTATCCAATCGATCTTGGACTTCGGCGCGCAGACGCTCTGAAATTTCATCCGGATGCGTCCGCAAGGAGACTTCGCCGTCTTTGGTCGGATCATATGGATAGCTTGTCGCCATGGAGCGAATCGCTGCTTCGGACTGGATTTGAACAAAGCTCTCATAGTCATCAACGTTGAAGACCGCTTCTGCACTATCGCTGACTTCCCAAACTACGATCGCGGCGATTTCAATCGGCGAGCCGCCCAGTTCATTGACCTTTAGCTTGCCGCTTTCGAAGTTTCGGACGCGCTTGGAAACCTTCTTCTTTGAGTAAAAAATGTTGTTCCAGCGCAGACCCTGCTGATCCGCTGTGCCGACATATTTGCCAAACAAGCTCAGCACGACGGATTGGTTTGGCGCAATCGTATAAAGCCCCGCCCAGAGGATCACACCCAGAACAATCGGGATAATCCCGAGTGGGCCATAGCCGCTGATGAAACCTAAAATACCGAGGCCGATCAAAAGAATACCGGCAAGGAACATCATGATCCCGCCCATGCTTTTGACGTCTTTTTCGCGAATATCTTCCATCTGTCTCTCCCTTCAAAAGATATCGTAGTGATATCATATATATCGTTTCTCAATATCTTCTTTCAAGAGATAACTCACAAAAAAAGCCCCGCTCGAGAGCAGGGCTTTGATTCAGCGTGATTCTTTTTTCGATTATTCGGACAGAACCTCCTCAAGAAATTCAGCCTGAACCCGCTCGTAAAATAGACGATTATTGAGCTTTCGCCAGCCATGCCCCTCATCTGGGAACAAAATATAGTCCGCCCGGACGCCATTTTCGCGCAATGCCCTGACCATGATTTCGGTTTCGGCTTTGTCGATGCGCGGATCCATGGCGCCATGGCTGTAAAGGACGGGCACACGGATATTATCGGCTTTGGCGATCGGACTAATTTCCGTGTAAAACTCCCGCCATTCCGGCTCATCAATATCGCCATATTCAATAATATCAGATGCTTTGAGGGCCGGACTCGCAATCTCGAGCGCTGTCACCCAATCGCCGACCCCGAATAGAGAAACGCCCGCATCAAAGGCCTCCGGATAATCGGCCAACACGGCATTGACCATATAGCCGCCATAAGACCCGCCCATCACAGCGGCCCGGCTCGTATCCACGCGCCCATCCGCCTCCAGATAGTCGAGCATATCGACCAGATCGCGCACACTATCGAGGCGTTTGCGCTTATCATCCAGTGTCACATAAGTGCGCCCGAACCCGGTAGAGCCGCGCACATTGCTTTGAAAAACAGCGATCCCTTTCGACAGGAGATATTGAACCGTCGCATTATAAGACGGTCGCGCTTGGGCCGTCGGCCCACCATGCACCATAAAGACAATAGGCGGCGGGGTCATCGTACTATCCGGCAAGTAGAGCAAGCCTTGTACGTCCACACCGTCTCGCGCCGGCATGCGAACTGACTCTGGCAAGATCAGTCCGTTCACATCCAGCTCGCCATAATCGGACCCAAAAATGCGGCGCGGCGTCGGATCATCCAGATCAAATGTGTAGAGATCACCTGGAACGTTGGACGCCGATACCCGAACCAGAACCGCCTCATCGGCACAGTCGATTGAATAGACCCCGCGCGGCAAACCCCTGACGGTGCCACCGGGTTGTAAATGCAGACTGGAGAAGCCGTCACGATTACGGGCGGTCACGATCGTATCGCCGCAGACCTCAACAGCATCGATATCACTCGTTGCCTCACGCGTTATATTTGCGCCGACCTGAAAACTGCTATTGACCTGATAGGTCCGCAGCGCCGCGAATTCCTGCCCTGCATTAGTAGCCAAGATGATGCGGTTATCATCAAGATAGCGGATACCCGCGTCAGAATGATTGGCTCGCGGGTCCGGATCACTTAGGCCGCGCCTTTGGCCTGTTTGAAGATCCAGCACGTAAAGCCGGTCACTATCTTCACCCACAGACTCGGACAGGATCGCGCTCGTTCCAGCCGGGGAAACCGCTTCAACGAAGAGCCCGCCTTGACCTTCATGCACCAAGCGCGCCTCACCCGTTACAACGTCAGCCATGTAGATATCGAAATCTTCGCCATTGCGTTCTGTGGAACTATAAACGATCTGCCCACTATCGGCCGTAAAGCCTCCAAAGCGGCGGAAGCCATTTTCTGTCGCGGGCAAGATCAGTTCCGGCTCACCCCAGCTTGAGCCATCTTCGGATGGAGCGACGATCCAGTAATTCTCGCGCTCATCGCCATTATTATCCGCCCCGTAAATCAGACGACCATCCGGAGCGAAGGCGAAGAAGGTCACGCCAGAGCCTTGGCTTAACTGCTGTAACGTCGATTTTGGATCATCCGCTTGGGCGTCCATAACATAGACCTGCCGCGTGCCCGTAAGGCTGAGGCGTGTTGCCACCGTCCGCCCGTCCGGCGACAGACGAGAGGGGCCGGCGCCGCGCGCCAAAACATAAGGGGCCACGTCACTGTCCAAATCGGCATCGCTCGTCGTGGGCGCAATGAATTCCAACGCGGCTATCTCAGAGGCACCCGTTTCGGCTGTCTTATCTTCGACTGTCGATGGATCACCACACGCCGCAAAAAGCGCAAAGGCGGGCAGAATGACGGACGCAGTTCGGAAAAATCTCATATGCGCCTTGCATCATGTCCGGC
>CAWUKE010000073.1:0-9953 GCA_963922935.1 uncultured Alphaproteobacteria bacterium
CCCGCGTGACCTCTATCAGCTGATCCAGCGCGTCATAGGCATAGCCCCACTCGGGCAGCGAATTGCCTGCCCCGTCCACCGCGCCCGCTTTGGGCAGCTTAGCGGTCAGATTACCGTTCAGATCATAGACGTAGGTGTAGCGGCTATCTTCCGTCAGGCGGTTGGCGGCGTTGGTCACCTGCCCGCTGGACAGATGGCTGTCCGTACGGTTGCCTTCCGGGTCGAGCGTGTAGGTTTCTGCCTGATCAGGCGCGGACGGGACGTCCACGTCGGTCAACCGCTCTAGCGCGTCATAGGTGTAAGCGCGGCCCCGGGCCACCTGCCCCGTCTCATCAATCGCGCCAATATTGCCGCGATCCGTGTAGGTGTAAGCGAAGGCGTTAATGTCCGCGCCCAGCAGCGCTTCCGTGTGAGTCGCCGCGCGGCCCGTGCTGGGTTCATAGGTGCGGGCTAAGTCCGTCACATTCGGCGCCATGCGTGTGGTGAGGCGTCCGGCGAGATCATAGGTGCTGGTGAAGTCCTCTCCGCCCGGCGTGGTCAGCGTGACCAGCCGGTCGACCGGATCATAAGCGTAGCTGCTCGTCCCGCCAAAGCTGTCAGATAAAATCGCACGGCGGTCTAGGGCGTCATAGCCATAGTCGAAGCGGTGGTTGAGCCCCCCGGCCCCAAACAAGCCAGAGACAGAGGCTGAGGCCAAGCGATTTTCGGCATCATAGGTGAAGTCCGTTGTGATCGGGTCTGCGCCATTAAAGTTATCATTGGCGCTCAGAAGGTTGCTCTGCGCGTCATAGGCGAAGGTACGGGAGACGTCTCCGCCTGAGAGCGATGTCAGCCGAGCGAGGCCGTCATAGACACTGGTCAACACAACCCCGTCTGGTTTAGTTGCGCTCACGCGATTGTCGCGCGCGTCATAGGTAAAGCGGTGCGCTTCGCCGAGTGGGTTTGTGCGCGTAATCGGACGATCAAGCGCGTCATAGGTCATACGCGTTGTGTTGGCGCGCGCGTCAGTGACGTCCGTAATATTGTCCCGCACGTCATAGGCGAAGGCGCGAAGCTGTCCGAGGGCATCGACAGAAGAGAGCAGACGATCCACCTCATCATAGCTCATATCCGTCGTCTCACCGAGCGCATCGACCATGCGCACAAGATTGCTATCTTCATCATAGCTCATGGTTGTTGTGCCAGAGGCGGGATCGTTGACCGTGATGAGGCGGTCCCGATCATCATAGGTACGGGTTTCGACGACACCTGTTGGATCGGTAACAGACAGCACATTATCATTGCCGTCATAGGTGTATGTCGTGACGCCCCCGTCGCCTGCTGTCTCTGTCAGCAGACGGTTCTTATCGTCATAGGTGTAGGTCATCTCGCGGGTGAGCAATCCGATCTGGTCATCAATCTGCCGGATCAGATTGCCGCGATCGTCGTATTCATAGGCTGTGACGGTGCCGCTCGGATCGGTCATCGAGAACGGCAGACCCACATTATTATAATCCAGTCGGGTGACATTGCCGTTTTTATCCGTCCGTGACGTCGGCAGACCCCTTCCGTCATAAGTGACTGAGAGAACGCCCCCTTCCGGGTCTGTTTCTGTCAGCATATTGCCAAGGTCGTCATAGGTGCGAACGGTCTCAAATCCGTCTGCGTCCACCATGCGGGTCATCTTGTTGAAGACCGGCTCATACTCGTAGAGCATTTCTCGTTCGAGTGCGGTACCCACGGCTTCCCGCTTCGCAATCAAATTGCCGCGACTATCGTAATCCAATTCTGTAATGAGGCGCCCCTCAGCGGTCGCGTCTGAAGGCGCATCAATGCGGGTGACGTTATTGTCACCGTCGCGTTCATAGAACGTGACGCGGCCGAGCGGGTCCGTCACTTTCACCGGTGAGCCGAACTCATTGATCTCCATCTCAGAGATGTTTCCGCGCCCATCGGAAACTTGCGTGACGCCAGCTGAGCCGGGTTCAAAGATGGCCCCATCGAGTGAAGGCAGTCCCAAAAGTCGCGCGGTTTCCAGTTTTAGCTCTGTCCCATCCGGCAGACGGCTACCGCTGTAGCGGCCTTCGGGGCCATATTGAACCTCCGTGACCAATCCTCTTGGATCAGTCCTAGCCGTAATGCGGCTATTGGGGTCGTAGCCGAACATAGTGACATCGCCGTTCACGTCTTCCATGCGCGTCAACTCACCCTGCGCAGAATAGGTGTAGCGTGTAGATCGACCGTCTGGATATGTCATCTCTGACAACTGACCATCGGCTGCATAAGTAAAGTGTGTCACACGCCCAACCGGATCAGTTACCGTTTCAACCCGACCCGCAGCATCATAGGTATATTGGGTCGTATTGCCGTTACGGTCTGTCACAGCGGTTTGCAGACCATTTGCGTCATAGAACAAGGTTGTCCCATCATTGTAACGGCGCGTGTAGGTTCCGTCGTCATTGAGGGTGAGTTCTGTGTAATCGCCAAGCGGATCGAAGAATTTCCGGCTGCGGGACAGGTCTGAGAAGTAAACCTGCAGCTCGTCATCCGCTGTGCTATCGACGACGACATCAATGCTTCCGTCGCCATCCAGATCGGCCAATTGCGGGTCATCAATATCGAATCCGACATCAACATATTCAGGGGCTTCAAAGCCACCGCCAGGCCGATTGCGGAATGTGATAATGTTTTGCCCCGCGGTCGTGACAATATCCTGCCGGCCATCCCGGTCTAAATCGGCTGCCGCAAAGCGGATCGCATTCCGCGGCGCGCCATCGAATGTCAGCGACTCAATTTGCGCGTAGGTCCCATCAGTCTGTTGTTCATAGACCAAAATCTCCGTCCCAGACGAGCTGACGATAAATTCGTCTACGCCGTCATCATTTGTATCAAAAACAGCCAGCGCATTGCCGAGCTGGTTCATATAACTGCCGCGGGTCACGACGCCGCGCCCTGGCAACCCATCAATCCGAACAGGGCGCGCAACAAAGGTAATGATGTCAATCGGGTTTCGGCCCACCAGATCAGGGAAGCCGTCCCCGTTCAGATCGGTAATGACCGTATCCATTGTCCGGCCCGTAACCGACGAAAGACGATCTTCATCAGCGACGCGGTTGTCGAAATTGTAGAGGAAGGTGAAACTGGTGATACTGAAGGTCACGAATTCATCGCGACCGTCCCCATCAAAATCAGCGGCCGCTGACCCTTGTAAATTACCCGTACCGATCTCCTCGGCAGGTCCAAAACTATAGTCGCCGGCTCCATAACTAATCGTCGCATTGTTTGATTTTTGCGCTGTGGTCGCAATATCAAGTAGGCCATCCCCATCAAAATCGCCGATAGCCGCGGTCACCACATCCGGTACAAATGATCCAATGGCTGGCACATCAACGGCCTGCCCGACTTCGATCAAAGGCTTTGGATCAAATTGCTGATCCCCAAGGTTTTCATAAAGACGAACCCCGCCCGCTTCAGAATTGATCCAAATAATGTCCGTGTCCCCATCCCCATCAAGATCTCGCAATGAGCCTGCATAAGGCCCAAGTGCGGGCAAACGCACAGGATCGCCCAAAGCGCCAAAGTCTGTCAGGGGTTCGAAGTCTTTGAGCGTACCGTCCCCTTCCCGCAGGACAATTGAGCCATCCTCCTGCGGGTATAGGCGCGTGAGCTCTGCCATTGACCATCCGCGGCCAAATGGACTGTCGATCTGATTATCAACGAAGACACGGCCTTCAGTAACCTGCCCAACTTTGGAGCACGCATATTCGCTGACAGAAATGAACTGATAGGCGTTCGAGCCAACCGGCAAGTTGGACGCATCAATTTGGACCGCTTGACGCGCGGCCTGTCCCGCACTCAATCCGCCATCAGGACCTGTCGTTGCGATCGAGTCTTCCAGACCATAATCGACGCCACCAATCTCAACGCGGGCAGAAAGACGCTCAGGGACCGTATCGCCCAACGTGGCAACGGCGCTAACAATCGGGCGCGGATCGGCCGCGGTTGAATTGTAAACAAAAGAGACACCGCGATCAGCGCTGAGAGAGCGATACCCCGCCGGACTAACTGACGTCTGGAAATTCCCTTCGCCAAGAAGGCTCGGAACGTAAGTTGTGCGTGGCTGATCAACCGCGACCTCGATCGTCGCTGGTCGCGGCGCCAGAGCGATCATCGCCCCGCCCGGTACATTGCTGATGGCGGCTTCGACGCGCGCCGCGTCCGCCGTCACCGTGCCTGTCCCGCGCTTGGTAAAGCGCCCATCCGCATAGACCCAGACATCCACCAAAGCGCCGGCTGGGAGTTGATCGTAATTGGTCACACTCAAGGTTGAAGGTTGGCTGACGACAAGCGATTTCGGTTCAACGGAAAAGAGCTGACAAGGCACAATATTGGGTGGCAAGGTATTCGCCTGTTCTGGAGAGATAGATGCAATCCGGACAGGCCCTGCGTAGGGCGCACCGGTTTCGGCTAGCGTCAGACCATTGGCGGGAACGCTTAAGCTGACCCCGAAGGCGCCGCCTGTGACGGTTATCGCGTCCGTCCCGTTCGCTGTGGCCGAACCCGTTACGCGCGATAGTCCAATCGGCGCGGCGGCTTGGTTTGTCACGTCAGCAATAAGGTCCACACGCGCCTGCGTGGCCGCATAGAGTGACCCGTCCGGAGCGACTTGCGTGCCCGCATCGGTCACGACCCATAAGACAGCGGTGCCTGGCTCTAAACCGATCAACGTGTAGCGCCCTTGGGCGTCGGTGACGTCACTCACGTCGCCGTTCATGACGATTACGCCTTCAATGGGCGCGCCGGTCTGCGCATCGACAACGGTCCCGGTATAGTTCGTCGTCGCTGACGCATTGTCACCGGTGAGACTTATGGCAACTGTTTCTGCGTCTGAAAGAACGCCGTCCGAGACCCGGAAGGAGACTGTCAGGTTCGCTGCGACATCTTCCGGTCGATATGTAAACAGCCCTGTCTGCGCCTCAAACGTAGCCCCGGGTGGTAGAGGCAAAGGTGACACACCATAGGTGAGCGCGTCGTCATCCGGATCCGTCGCGGTGAGCTGTAACGATAACGTGCTACCCAAAGCGACGCTTTGCTGACCTATCGCACCTAAGACTGGCGGGCGATTGCCGCCAGTTACAGGAATAGAAACACTTACCGCCTCGGACAGATCGAACCCATCATCAACGATGAGCGTCGCCGTGTAGGTGCCGGCAGCATCGGGCGTAAACATGGGCGTTGCAAGCGATGGATCTAGGAACTGCGCGCTGGATCCATCTGGCGTTGCGAGGGTCCAAAGGTAGGTAATTGCATCCCCATCCGGATCAAATGAAGCTGACCCTGAAACCACGACCGTTTCACCAACAGACGCAGGCCCTACCTCGTCGACGAGAGCCACGGGCGGCTGGTTAACGACATTGATGGTGACCGTGTCACTCACAGGCGCGCTCGTCCCATCATTGACCGTGAGCTGTATTTGATAAGCCCCTAACACATCAGGGATCAGACGGGCTTCGATCGCAGTCGCATTTTGAAGCGTGGCCGTGCTCTCTGACGGCGCCTCAAGAATCTCCCAAGCATAAGTCAGAGTGTCGCCATCAGGATCGCTTGAGGCCGACGCGTCAAGAACAACCTCAGCATTGCGAAAGACGGTCTGGTCATCACCCGCTTCGGCTGTCGGCGCCGACTGATTGACTTCAAGGACAAAGGTAACCGGGCGCGCGGCGAGCTTCCCATCGGACACGACCAGCTGGATCACATAGATGCCCTCCAAAGGCGTGTTGAGGCTCGCCGCTTCACCTGCGGCTGTCAGCGTATCTCCAAGCCCGGAAGGCCCAGATAGGAGAGCCCACTCATAGCTCAAACTATCGCCATCAGCGTCGAAGGCGGTCGCCGCTGTAAGGTCGAGGGTCCCGCCTAAAACCGGCTGCGTCCGACCACTCACACTGATCCCGGCCACAGGTCTTAGGTTATGCGTGGCCAACACCTGAGTGGCGTAGCTCGGACAGAGATCTGGAAAGGCGGGGTCGCTCACGGCGAGTTGGATCAAGGCATATTTGGTGACCTTTGATTCCGCATTCGTTCCCTCTGTGATGGGCGTAAAATCGACACTGGTTTCAGGCGCAGACGGGTCAGCGATGATAGCATGTCCATTGGTCAGACCACTCACGCTCCAGCGATAAGAGAGGCCCTGGCTATCGCCCGCACCATTTGTCGAGCCGCTCGCCGATAAGGCACCCATGGCCGATACAATCCGATCATCCTGCGATGGGTCAGTTCCACCGATGATCGCCGAAGGCGCAATGTCTGAAACATCATAGACAACTGTGTCATAGCCACTCGCCCCTCGGTCATCTGTTACGCGCAGCTGCAGAATATAGCGTCCAACCGTATCGAAAACGATATTGGCGAAAGGGGTGTCGCCGTCCTCGCTAATAACGGTCGATGCACTATCGGCTGGTGATGAAAGTACCGACCACTGATAGGATACGCGGTCGCCATCCGCATCGGTCGAGCGCGATCCATCCAAACGGCGCGTTTCGCCAACCGCAATCAGGCGGTTTGTCCCAGCCCGCGCGATCGGCGACCGATTGGCTTCAGGCGGGATAGTCTCCCCGTCTGCGAGAACCGTGATCTGCACTTCATCTGTCGACTTCAGACGTTGGGCATTCCTGGCCGTAAGAGATAGAGTATAAACGCCAGGAAGGTCAGTATGAAACGTGCGACGACCTTGTTTCCACTTCACCCGAGGGATTGAACCGTCGGGCGATGATGTCACTTTCCAGATGGCTTTGATCCGTGTGCCATCCGGATCGATTGTCGCTTCGGGATCGAGATAGACGGTCTGCGACACACGCATGACGATATCTTCGCCCGCATCGGCGATTGGCGCTGTGCCTGTTGTTTTATAGGTGATCTGAGCCATGTCTGTTGCGCCGGTGGCGTCCGTCACTGTCAGTTCAAGCGTGTAGGTTCCGGCCAAATCGGGCGTGAAGCGCGACGTGGGCGACATCGGTTTCTGAAGCAACGCGGACGAATGCTTCGGACGTTTAACGAACGCCCATTCGTAACTTAGTTGCTCACCGGCCTCCGATGTTGACCCGGTCCCGTCGAGCGCCACCGATTGCCCAATCTTGAGCGTGCAGGGAATGCCTGCATCCGCTCGCACGGAACTCGTCGGACCTAGGATCAGTGGAACGGGCGCTTGCCCATTGGGCGTCGCTGTCGCTGTGCGGCCCTTGAGCGTGTAGACGATCAAGTCGACGTCCGGCTCAACAATAACAATAAAGTTGGCCGGGCGATCGGCAAAATCGCCCGTCGGGCTTGGATTCAAGATTTCAAGACCACTGGCGTATAGGCGATCATAGCCACTCTCCTGCCCTTCAAAGGAAGCGACTCCATTGGTGTAGGTCGCACCGACAGATAAGTAACCCAGCGTGGGCAGGTTGAAACGTCCCGGAATATCGTCAGAAGAGAGCGCGACGCCGCTACGGTTCCAGACACGGTAGAGATAGCCACGCTTGCCATCAAACTCCCCGCCTTCAATGGCGTAAAACTCATTCATGTAAGTGGGGCGAAGGTCTTGCGATCCATCCCAAGGTTGGGAGGCTTGCGCGAGCGCACTGGTTAAACTCAGCCAAAATGCGAGCCAGATAGATACTTTGGTCAAAGCGACCTTCGTCAAAAATGACATACCTTCCCTCGGTTGCGTGCTTCTCGCTAAGCGCAACCATTTCGCCAGGTCCAGACTACGTTTGGGGTTTTCTTTAATGAAGTGTTGATAATTTCAAATTCTAGTTGTGCCGCAGTTTTGCTGAGGTGCAATATCGAGACACCGATATCGAGAAAGCGAGAGCCTTCTCATACATATTACGCTCCCCCCTTGACGGCCTCAATTAAGGTGCAGAATCCATTCCCCTTTGTGATGATCCGGTTTATGGCGCGTACTATGCCGCAATTTGATCAGCTTATTTCCCATCGCTTTCGCGGCTTTTCTGAACATGAGAGTACGCTGGACGGATTGATGGCAGCGCTTGATTTTGGCGTGCAGCAAATTGAGTTTGATATTCGGATGACGCGGTGCGGTACGCCGATCATCACCCATGACGAGGCGGCGAAAGACAAAGACGGTAGGCTTTGGCACATGAAGGATGTGCTGGCCTCTGATCTATCAGAGCTTGGGGGTGATTTTGCCCGCATGCCAACCGCCGAAGCGCTCTTTGCGGCTATTGCTGCGCACCCTAACCAGACCTGCAAAGTTCTTATCGACGTTAAAGATGCGGGCTTTGAAGAGATGCTTTATGCTCTCGCTGCATGGCAGGGTCTGCGAGACCGCGCGGTCTGGGTCAGCTGGCTCCCCGAGTTTCTCTACGCGGTTCACGACATCGATCCAAACGCGCCCTTATGCCTGTCCCATTGGTGCCAATCCCCTGGGGACGCGACGCGAGCCGTTCATACCGTTTACAATGCCTCTCACGGTCATATTGATCGGCCAAAGCGGCGCTATGTTCATGGCGAACGTTCAGGGTGGTTTGTCGACGGCCCCTTGCGCGGAACATTGCGCGATATCGTTTCTTGGGTCTGCGTGCCAGCGGATCAAATTAGCCAAGCTTTAGTCGATGATTATCACAAGGACGGAATTCAGGTCAGCGCCTTTAGCTATGTGACCGCCGAGGGCATGAAGAGTGCGGCGAGCCGCTACGGCCATGATGCGTTCTTTAGTGACGCGTTAGAGCCGTTTGAAACACTCAAACCGTGATAGCTTCTCAATCGAGTTCTGATCTTGAAAAGTGAATGACCTGACCGTCCCCACCTGGGTCAGGCGCGGTCTCTTCAGTCGGGATGGCATAACCGCCATTGAACCATCGTCCGAGGTCAATGTCTGCGCAGCGTTTGGAACAGAAAGGTTTGAACGCGGCCACCATCTGGTTCTTTTTGCAGATGGGACACAGCGCGCTCATCGGTCGACCTCTACATCCACGTCTTGACCTTTCACCAGAGTGTAGCGCACCCCAAGGCGATCTGTGAGGGCGCTTTGCCAGTCAAATGGGGCGTCCGAAAGCCAGTTATAGATCTCCGCCGTGATTTGTAAGGTGAGTTGCGCGCCGCGCGAGGCTTCTCCTTCTCGGGTGAGCCGACGTAAAGCGCGGATGGCCTGCGTCTCTAGCGTGCAGTCTCCGAAGCGATTTAATAGCTTGGCATCGAGTGATGGACCATCCTGTCCGCGCGTCATTTCTACCACGCCGAAGCGAGAGAAAGGGGCAAGACGAATGCTCGCTGGATCGTCATCGCCCAAATTCTCCATGAGCTTCAACACAGATGTGCGCGACTTCGGTTTCCGCAGATTGGGAAAATCGATCACGATTAAGCCGCCCAAGCCTCGCAAGCGCAACTGCGCCATGATGGCCGTGGCTGCCGACAGACACACCTCCGTCACATTCGCCGCCACGCCCTTATCAACGTCAATGGCGAGCAAAGCCTGTGTTTGGTCCAGCGTGATTGTTCCCCCGCCTTTAAGCGCAAGGGTCCGCTCACACGCATCATCAATAACGGACACGGAGGCCTCGTCGAAGGCAATGTCTGGAAAGCGTAAAGCGAGGCGATCCTGAAGCGAAAGGCGCGTCACAGGTCCGACTTTTTCCCGACTTGCGTCGCCCGCATAGCGGATCAAAGGTCCCTTTTCGGCGATCGCTTCTTTCGTGATCGTCACGTCGATGAGCATTCCATCTGTCAGACGCGGCAGATTGGCTTGTGCTTTGAAAGGCAGTAAACTGTCAGGGCCTGTCCCGAGCGATAGGAATGCGCCGGCGACACTATTGTCGACTGTGATGACTTGACCCGTCCAGCGCTCGCCCCATTTGGGCGCATCTTTCTGGCTCCAGCGATCCAGATGCAACTCTACGAGACGGCGGCCTTCATAGACGGCCGCGCGCGTTTCGCCGATGGCATCTTCAATAACGGCCCGGCGTTTCATGCCG
>CAWUKE010000074.1:0-9930 GCA_963922935.1 uncultured Alphaproteobacteria bacterium
CTGGCAGTTGCGAGCTAAGCATTGGGGCTAAACTGTCATATCCGCCAACAAGCGTGTGTATTGCAGCGGTAGCGATTGCCATCAACCCAGCCGCCTTTCGCAAGGTGCTTATTTCCCTGATCTGCTTTAACATACGGTAGCGTATGGATGATGAGCTTCACAATGTCAATACGGCAGCGTATGGTGCCCTATGAGCAAGAGTAAGACTTTGGACGCTGAAGACTGGATTAAAGCTGCCGCTAGAAGTTTAACTCTCAGCGGGCCGAATGGAATCAAGGTCGAAAGGCTAGCCCGAGAATTAAACGTCACCAAAGGGTCGTTTTATTGGCACTTTAAAGATGTGAATGCCTTGAAGCTTGCGATGCTGGAGCGTTGGGAAACGATCACGACGGAAGACATTATCACTGGAGCCGTGAAATCTGATGATGCACTTGAAAATGTCCTTTTGAACATTGCGATATTAGGTTTGGTCAAGCCGCCCGCAGACTATGGAGGCGCACGCGCGGAGTCAGCGATCAGGGAATGGGCTAAATACGATCAGGATGTGGATGATAGCATCAAACGTGTCGATACGCGTCGATTATCCTTTTTGCGGACTAGGTTTGAGCATGCGGGCCTTTCAAAACAAGACGCGGAGCAAAGGTCCGCCTTGTTCTACGCAACAATGATCGGTGCGGGATGGTTGACCAATACACTCACACTTAAAACAGAAACGATACGAGACTTTATCCGTTCGTTACTGTCCTGATCCCTATGGGTGAAAGGGATGCTGTCATCTGCTCAGCGGCTGTTTTCGGCGTTTTTTGCGTTCCGATCAATATCTGGCGAGGACCTAACAAGGGCCTGAATTCGAACGCTGTAAACTGCAATTCTGACGGGGCAGGGACGCGAAGCCGTCCGTAGACGCGCGCGCCGCTCTGTCCTAGACGATCCTCATGACGACGACGCTTCGCATTGCTTCTATCCAAATCAATCCCATTGTGGGCGATATTTGGGGGAATGAAGCCAAGATTGCGGACGGCTATGCGCGCGCGAAAAAAGGCGAGGCGGATATCGCCGTTTTCCCGGAACTGGTGATCCTCGGCTATCCGCCAGAAGACCTTGTCCTGCGCCCCACCGTGCAAGAGGATTGCCGCAAAGCGTGTGAACGCTTGGCAGCTTTGACCGCAGATGGCCCGGCCATGCTTTTCACCGCGCCGTGGGTGGAACATGGAAAGCTCTACAATGCGGCTCTGTGGATGGAAGACGGCGAGATCAAGCACATCCGGTTCAAGCATCATCTGCCCAATTACGGCGTGTTTGACGAAGCGCGCGTCTTTGTTCGCGGACCACTTCCAGCCCCGATTACGTATAAAGGCGTCACGATTGGCTTGCCGATTTGCGAAGATCTTTGGCAGCCTGGCGTCGCGGAGCATTTAAAGGCGCAAGGCGCTGAAATTATGCTCTCACCAAACGGGTCGCCTTGGCGGCGCACAGCGCATGCGGAACGTGTCGAAGCCCTGGGCGAAAAGGTTTATAATCAAGGACTTCCGCTTGTTTATGTTAACCAGATCGGGGGACAAGATGAGCTGGTTTTTGACGGCTCATCCTTTTCCATGGCCGCGGACGGAACCGTCGTTCAAGCGCTGAAAAGTTTCGTCGAAGACGACGATATCGCGACATGGGAAAAGCAGGCGAGCGGTCAGTGGATTTGCGTCACCGCCAAACGAGAGAAACAGCTCTCAGGCCTCGAAGCCGACTGGCGCGCCAGCTGCCTCGGGCTTGGCGATTATGTCAATAAGAACGGTTTTAAACAGATCGTTTTGGGCCTCTCTGGCGGCGTCGATAGTGCCATCTGCGCGGCGATCGCGACAGACGCCCTCGGGCCAGACCGCGTCTGGTGCGTGATGATGCCGAGCGAGTTCACGGCCTCCGATAGCCTCGAGGATGCCAAAGCCTGCGCCGAACGCCTTGGCGTCCGTTATGACGTGATTGCTATCGCGCCAGCGCGAGATGCGTTTTCAGATATGCTCGCGCCGATCTTCAAGGACCTCCCATTCGACACGACGGAAGAAAATATCCAATCCCGTATTCGCGGCGTCACCCTCATGGCGATTTCGAACAAGTTCGGACCGATGCTGGTCACGACCGGCAATAAGAGCGAGATGGCCGTTGGCTACGCCACCATCTACGGTGATATGTCCGGCGGATATAATCCGATCAAAGACTTCTATAAGACAGAAGTGTTTGCCCTGTGTCGCTGGCGGAACGCGAACCAGCCAGACGATTTGCTTGGAGGCGCTGATCCGATTCCAGATCGAATCATCACGAAGCCGCCAAGTGCCGAACTCCGCGCCGATCAGAAAGATAGTGACAGTCTGCCGGATTATCCCGTGCTTGACGATATTTTGATGGGACTTGTAGAGCAGGAATTACCCGTCGAGGAGATCGTCGCTCGCGGTCATTCCAGGGAGGACGTGCTGCGCATTCAGCGCTTGCTCTATATCGCGGAATATAAGCGTAGACAGGCCCCACCCGGCGTGAAGATCGGGAGCAAGAACTTTGGCCGGGATCGGCGCTACCCTGTGACGAACCGCTACCGTGATCGATGGGGCGATTAGCATGAAAAAAAGCCGCACCCGTGGGCGCGGCCTTAAATACATTTCAGATCAGAGGCTTATGAGGCTTTCTTCGCTGCCTTAATCGGCGTTGGAGACGCGCTCTTCCGGGCACACTTTCCATCAAAGAACGCGCCATTGGCGATCATGAGTTGATCCTGGATGAGATCCGCTTGAACATTGGCGGTCTCTGCCAGTTCGATCGTACCGGCATCAATTTTCCCGCTAACCTTGCCGCGCACATGGACAGTCGTCGCAACGATCTTACCATTGACGGCGCCTTGTTCGCCAATTGTTACTGTCCCGGCTGTCAAATTGCCGTCGAGGCGGCCATCAATCTGAACCTCGCCATCCGTCTTGAGGTCACCTGTAATGATCAGGTCCCGTCCGAGCAATGAAGGCGCAGAGGCGGTGCGGCTTGGGGCTGGCGCTGCGGCGCGTTTTGCAGGCACGCTGTCTTGTGCCGTTGGGGTTCCGCCATTTTGTTTATTGAACATGTTGTCCTGCCTCTAAGAATTTCTTGGGGTCATATCCCCGGCCATTAAAGCGCACTTCATAGTGAAGGTGCGTTCCCGAACTACGACCCGTTGATCCCATACCCCCAATTTTTGTGCCTTTTTCGACTTTCTGACCCCGCTTCACGAATGTCTTTTTCAAATGACCATAACGCGTCGTAAAACCATGGCCGTGATCGATCTCAACCATCAGGCCGAGTGCGCCGTTCCGTCCCGCTCGAATAACAGTCCCTGCTGCCGTCGCCTGGATCGGTGCCATAGGTCGACCGCCAAAATCAATGCCGCCATGAAAGGTCGGACGGCGTGTGAACGGATCAGATCGAACCCCAAACTTTGAGGTGATGTAAGTCTCATCAACAACAGGATGGCCGAGTGGCATGGACGTCACTGCCGCTTCAAGCGCTTCATGCTCAACAAACCTGGCTTGAACTTCGTTGACGCGGGGATGGAATTCGCCGGGCTTGAGGCCTTCACCGAAACCATCGAGCGGAATGAAAGGACCGCCTGTTCCGCCGGTTCCTTGCTCAAGGACGTCAGAAATATCCATATCAGTCTTTTCAATTAAAGCCCGATTAGTCTCAATTTGGTCGAGCAATTCCCGCTCCGCTGTTAGAAGGATCTCGTTTTGAGTGTCATCGAGAGAGATCAGGGCGCTATCGATCGGGAGTCCCGTTGCAATGTCAACGGGCTTAATCTGACTTCGCCGCGCGATGCGTTCTGATGCATCGCGTTTTGTGGGTGCCATGACCATGTTCGCGTCTGCGTAACGCACAGATGTCTGAGCGGCGGCACTCGGCAATATATCAGAAGAGACAATCTGTGAGAGCGTTTGATGCTTCGCTTCCAGATTGGCGGCCATTGTTTCGAAGCTCTTGCGTTGTTCAATCAGGAGGGCCTGCGTACTTTCCTGCTTGGCTGTAATATCGGCAAGAAGGCGTTCATAACGCGCTTCGACCTGACGGATTTCGGAGCTAGGTGATTTCAGCGGGTTGATGTCAAAGATCATGTTAACGATCGAAAACAAGCACCACAGCGCCATAAGGCTAACGCCAGTGATCACGCCTAGTTGCAAACGTGTTGTGAGGCTGAAATAGCTCACTTCGCCGCTAGAGCGCAGGTAAATCTGCCGATCTGGGAAAGTGGCGAGGATGCGGCGTCGTGTATCGCCAATTATATCGTTAAGCATAAATCCCCATCCGGCTTTTTTGCTTATGTGTCATAGACCACAGCCTTAGTCATTTCATCAAGTGGAATTGCCACCATTTACCGTTAACGTCAGGTTAAATTGACAGGTTAGGACGCAAGCTTTTCATAAAAATCGATGGGAAATTGTGCGCGATCCCTGGCTTCAACGTTAAAGGGTGGTTTTACGCGGCCTTTAAAGTGAGTTTTGACGAGATTTTGAAAGTAAGAAATCGGCGCTTGATTCCTGAATTCCGAAACGTGACGGAACCACCGAATACCTGTTTCGACATGCGCGACTTCTTCGTGGTAAATGACACGCAATATGTCGGCGCTCGCTTTGTCGCCGACACTGTCCAAGCGCTTTATCATACCGGGTGTCACGTCCAAACCGCGGGCTTCCAGCACAAGCGGAGCAATCGCTAGGCGTGCAGCGATGTCGTGCGACGTATCGCGAGCGGCATTCCAAAGGCCGTCATGGGCTGGGAAGTCGCCATATTCGTGGCCGAGTTCACGCAAGCGCGTCTGGATCATCCCAAAGTGGCGCGCTTCGTCATCACAGACTTTAGACCAGTCATCCACAAATCGGTCCCGAACCAATTGGAGTTCCGGCACATGAGCAAACCGCGCCACCATATCCGCCGATAAGTCGATCGCATTCAGCTCAATGTGCGCAATCGCGTGCAGAAGCGCGGCGCGGCCGGTTTCCGTTCCCAGGCCGCGCTTCGCCACACCGGAAGGTGGGACCAAAACGGGTTTCGCGGGGCGAGCCGGACTAGGGGACAGCGGAGCGTCCGGCCCAACGTCGTATTGGCCATCCGCAACACTGCGGCGAAACGCGCGACCGGCAACAGCTTTTGCATCAGCATTTGCCGTCGACAAAACAGCAAGCGCACTCACAGTTTCGGGCGGATTGGGCATTAAGCAGATTTGGCCTCACGCAACGCATCCATCACCGCTTCAACATGGCCTTTGACACGCACTTTGGGCCAAACCTGCAGAACATTGCCATCCGGTCCGATTAGAAATGTTGCGCGCTGAATGCCCATATAGGTTTTGCCATACATGCTCTTTTCGACCCAGACACCATAATCTTCCAGCACGCTGCCGGCTTCGTCAGAAGCAAGGGAGACTTTGAGGTCATGTTTGGCGATGAATTTGTCATGCTTGGCGGGCGTATCTTTGCTCATCCCGATCACAACCGTATCGAGGGCGTCTAAGGCCTTTTGCTCTTCGGAAAAACCAATTGCTTCTTTGGTGCATCCAGGCGTGTCGTCTTTGGGATAAAAGTAGAGGATGACGTGCTTGCCTTTATAATCTGAGAGCGAGATCGTTTTCCCACCGTCTCCAGGCAAACTGAAATCCGGGGCGGTATCGCCAATTTGGGGCATAGACATAAGAAAACCTTTCCAACTGAAAGTTAAGGCGCTGAGACATGTTGATGGCTGGACGGGTCCGCACCATTTCGGTAGCGCGTCCCATGGCCGATAAGCCTAATACGAATGAAACGGATACGATAGATGCGTCTATCACGCCCCTAGACGGGCCATCAGTGATGTCTGTTCGACTGCGACGCATAGGTGATCTGGCTCTAGAGCTGTTGGGTGACTTTTTTGCGGTCGTGATCGGCCTTCTGATTCTTGTTTCTTACGCCGCCAATAGTTTGTTGGTGCAGCAGCAAACAGGCCTATCGTCCTTTCAGCCCACCATAAAACGCATGATCGCCCAAAGCTTTGACGGTGCTGAAGCTGACTTTGATAAGATCAGCCTGCATTGGTATCCATCTCGCGATACCCTTATCTTTGAAGCGCAGGGCGTAAATGTTCTCGGCGAAGACGGAGAAAGTGTTCAAGAGCTG
Source organism: uncultured Alphaproteobacteria bacterium (assembly GCA_963922935.1). GTDB lineage: Bacteria > Pseudomonadota > Alphaproteobacteria > Caulobacterales > Maricaulaceae > Litorimonas. The sequence goes on from CAWUKE010000074.1 coordinate 6,153, forward strand.
CAGCTCTTTCGCGCAGGATTGTTCCTAGACAGCCTTAAGGGGCTAAACCCTGATTTGCGCGACATTGAAGTGATTGGCGGCGATGTCACTTGGTTGGAACGCGAAGATGGATCGATAATCGCAGGGTTAGGGCGTCCCAATAGCGTGGGGCAAATTGGACCGACCTACCGCGGTGCGGCTGAGACCCAACAAAGGCAAATACCAAATTGGCTAGACCGTTTCGAAACGCTGTCACTCAAAGATAGTCAAGTCTATATACTTAACGAAACCAATGGTTTAGACGTTCACTTTCAGGTGAACTCTTTATTAGGTCGTCGAAATAACGGCCAAGTGTCTGTCGATCTTTTTGGATCAACTCTTCATGACTCCGACACGCCAAATGAGACGCCAGCAACTTTAGCTTTACGTTTGCGGGCGCCAGATTCTTTTGAAACCGTTTCCGTTGATGCTGCGATTGCTGATCTCCGGCCCGATCAGGTTGCACCTTCGCGGGGGCGCTTCAGTGTTGCCCGGGCGTTTGCTTTACCAATTTCAGTGCAAGGCAGTGGAATTTATAGCCGGACGGCTGGGTTGGAGGCCATTGAAATCGACCTAGGAGCCGGCGCCGGAACTGTCGATCTGGCGGGTGAACTTCAACGCGTGTCGTCTGCACGCTTTGTGGCGTCTCTCAATACGGGCGAGCAGATTATGAGCGTCAGTCAAATTTCGGTGGCTTCAGATCTCTTATCTTTAGATGGCGTGGGCAAGATAAGGGAGTTGGGTCGCATATCAGATGGAGACATTGGGACGTCGCCTGTCTTTGACCTCAATATCGGAACGGCATCCATCGATCTAACCCCTGTCTTTGCGGCCCCGCTGCAGTTTCAGCGCATTGATGCGATTGGGCAGCTGGATTTAGACGCACGAAGCTTGGCGTTTTCAAGATTGGCTCTCAGACCTGGGGCTAAAGGCGATTTCGGATTGGACCTTCGCGGTGAAATCCGGTCGGCGCCCAACGGTTTGTCGCTTTTGCAAGTCGAAGGCGAAGCGGCGGAAAGTTTGGGTGCTGAGGATCTTCTCGCCCTTTGGCCTGTGAAATTTGCAGACGGGGCGCGGCGTTGGATAGAGCGTTCAGTTTTAGCCGGAAAAATTGATAAGTTAGCTTTCAATGTCGATTTGGATGAGGCCTTCTTCAGCGATCCCGTTTTAACCCCCGAACGCTTGAGTGTCGATTATACGATATCCAATGGGACTGTCAGATATATCAGTACCATGACGCCCCTGACGGATGCGTTTGCAAGCGGGCGTTTTATTGGAAACACGCTCTACCTTGATCTGGCGTCGGGACGGATTGGGGATGTCGTTCTGACCGGCGGGCGGGTCGATATTCCACAACTCATGCCCAAAGGGGGCGATATTCTGATCGAAACACGGGCGGAAGCGCCGACGCCTGCTTTGTTAGCTCTCGCCGACCAACCCCCGTTTGAATATCTGAAACGTTATGGCGTGTCGCCTGATGGCTTCGGCGGGGACGGGTCATTGACGCTTAAAGTCAGGCGTCCGTTACTCGAATATTTTGATCAGAGCCGGATCGAATATGATGTTTCCGGCGCGTTCGAAAACGCATCAGCCCCGTTCACCCTAGCGGGCTATTCTATAAGCCAAGCAGACGTTCGCTTTGAAGGCGGTAAAGACGGTCTGTTTCTGGAAGGCCCGGCTAATCTTGGGCCTTGGCGGGCCAATGTAAATTGGGCCGAACGCTATGGGCAGAATGGTGAGCCGACGCGCTACACAGTGACAGGGACACTGGATGCAACCACGCTCGACGCTTTCGGAATTCCCTCTCGCCAAATCTTAGGGGGCAATATTGGCGTCAATCTGGGCGTGACAGGCAAGGGCATCAATGTCGATGCGGCCACGCTTGATCTGGACCTAAAAGATGCCGACTTATCATTCGGATCGGCTTGGACAAAAGCGGCCGGTGAGCCTGGGACTGTGAATGCGGTCATGTCACGGGCTAACAACATGACGCGGTTTGAACAGTTAAGCATTGATGCGCCCGGCCTCACGGTCGAGGGAATAGCTGAATTCCGGGAAAACTTTTCCTTGGAAAGCGCGGAGTTAGGCCGCGTCTCTGTGGAAGGCCTGATCGATGGAACGGCGACATTGACGCGCAAAGTCTATCAAGACCGCGAGCGATTGGGTCTAAGTCTTCAGGGACAGTTTTTGAACATTAGCGACTATGTGGAGGCGGCCTTAAAACCGCAAGACGAAGCGGCGAACATCGCCCTAGATTTAGACGCTGCCTTTTCAACGCTTCGCCTGGCTGAAGACTATGATCTGGACGAGGGGGTCCTGCAATATCAGCACTCTGGCGAAGCGATTGAGTCGCTCGTTTTAAGCGGAACACGACCGAATGGAGCTTTAACCGGGTCGATTGTTCAAACGGAATCAGGACGACAAGCGAGCTTGCGCCTTCCCGACATGTCGCAAGCCTTACAGGCCGTTTACGGCATTGAATCAACGCAGGGCGGCGTTTTGGTTCTAGACGCGGATCTTCCGGCAGTTGGGGCGCCCGGGGCTATTTTTGGAAGTTTGGACATTGAGGATGTGTCAGTCAAAGACGTCCCATTTTTAGCACAGCTCTTGTCGCTCGCGTCGCTAACCGGGCTCTTGGACACGCTCAGTGGTGAAGGGCTTGGATTTGAAAGCTTGTCGACCGACTTTGCCTTACGTGATCGCCGCTTATCACTCCGTAAAACCCGTATGAGCGGTCCAGCGCTAGGCTTAACGGCCGAAGGGGAAATCGATTTCAGCGCGCGCGAGTTGGATTTAGACGGTGCGCTGGTGCCCGCTTATACCGCCAATAGCCTGCTGAACGACCTGCCTTTGATTGGCAGCTTGTTCACAGACAAGGACGGGGAAGGGGTCTTCGCCCTGACCTATACGGCCCGTGGCCCCTTTGATGCCGCGCAGATTACCGTCAATCCGCTTTCGGCCCTAACACCGGGCTTTCTTCGCGGCATCTTCCGTAGCGACAGAGATGCGATCGATCCAGATTTGGCCGATACTATTGAAACGGTCCGGCCTAACCCGCCCGTTGAGGGCACAGAAGCCGAAGCGACGAGCCCGGCCCCGAATTAGGTTAGATGGCACGCAATAAAGCGTGGCGCTTTTTCCCGACTGACAGTTTGACCTGACCGTCTTGAATGTCCTCAGCACTAATGGTCTCTTCGTGCGATTTGACGGCACTGTTATTGACTTTCAAAGCCCCCGCTTTGATATGCCGCCGTGCTTCCCCGTTGGACGCGGCCAGGCCAGCCGTGACCGCGGCCGTGAGGATTCCCATGCCGATAAGCTCGGCCTCTGCCACATCTGTCGTTGGTAGCGCCGCACCAGCCCCGCCAGAAAAGGTCTGACGGGCCGTTTCCTTGGCTTCCTTGGCGGCCTCAGCGCCATGCAGAAGGGTCGTCGCTTCGTCAGCAAGCCGAACTTTGGCGGCGATCACATCCCCTTTGACGATCCCGTCAATTTCTTCGAGCGGCAGATCGGTAAAGAGTTTGAGGAAGCGTTCGGTGTCCGCGTCTTCTGTATTGCGCCAGAATTGCCAATATTCATAAGGGCTTCGGGTAAAGTTCTCACCTAGGCTTGGATTGCCATTCAACCAAACGGCGCCGTCTGCCGTCTTACCCATTTTCCCGCCAGACGCTGTTGTAATGAGCGGTGTCGTGAAGCCGAAGACTTCCGCGCCTTCCATCCGTCGCGTTAAGTCAACACCCGTTACGATATTGCCCCACTG
>CAWUKE010000075.1:0-9720 GCA_963922935.1 uncultured Alphaproteobacteria bacterium
CTTACGCGCCAGCGTTTCGTCCGCCGAATTCTCCGCCTCCACAAAGCGCTGCCAGGCTTCCAGTGGGAATTTCGCATCGACCGCCACGTCCAGCATTTCGCTTGGCAGGTGGATCAAGGCATCGACCCGCCGTCCGTTTGAGAGCGTGGCCTGGAAGCTATAGCTCCGCGCGGGCAAGAATTGCTCGATCAGGCTTTGCATCTGCATTTCGCCAAAGGCGCCGCGCGATTGCTTGTTCGACAAAATAGATTGCAGGCCCGAGACCTCACCCGCCAGCGCTTGAATATTGGCTTGCGCGCGGTCGATCACTTCCAGCCGCGTGTGTAGGTTTTTGAGGTGATAGGCGGACCGCTCCGACTGTTCATGCAAATTGCGGCCCAGGCGGTCTGACATATCCGACAGGCGCGCATCGAGACTTTGCTGAAACAGTTCGCCGCGCTGCGCCTGCTCATTAGAGAGCTGTGCGAGCCGCCCTTGCAGCTCTGCCTGTTGGCCGCGCATGGCCATCAATTCGGTCTGCAGGGCATTGTCCTTGCGCCGAAACAGGATCGCCAGCAGCGCGCCTGCCAAAAGCAGAAGAACACCGATCACGATCTCTAAAATCGTAATCTCACTTCCCGCAATCGTTAGAACAGGTTCCACATTTGTTCTGTTGGCACGTTTTCGCGATCAATTGAAGAGGGCAAATCAATGAAGAGGACCTGACCTTTTTTTAATCCCAAAAGACCTGACAGCCTGTCGCAGGGGCCAAACTCTGTTTGTTTTGACACGTATGACAGACGGGAGGGCTAGAGAGAAAATAGGAAATACAATGAAAACAATAGCCTCAATCGCGGTTGCCTCTGTAATGATGGCCGCTCCCGCTTATGCCGGTGACTGGTATATTGGCGGGTCAATTGGACTTGTCGATCAGTCTAGCTCTGACAATACAGGCGTTACAGGTGCCTTCACCACCGGTAACCTTGGCGATGGTTCCACGCTCGATGTTGCCGCCGGCACGGACTATGGGTGGAATACGGAATTTGACTCCGGTACAGCGTTCGCCCTCGAAGTCGGTAAGCGCAAAGATAATGGGCTGCGTCTAGCCCTCGAAGGCGTAATCACCTCAGCTGATGTCGACACGCACACAGGTGTGACGCTCGGCGGTGGCAGTATTGACGGCTTAGACGCCGCTTCAATCGCGAGCAGCGCTGACCCTCTCGGTGTGACCGTCGCTCAAGTTGTCGCGGACGGGCAGGGCGAAATTAGCCAGACCGCCCTGTTTGTGAACGCCTATTATGACTTCAATACGGGCTCTGGTTTCACGCCTTATGTTGGTGGCGGCCTCGGCTTTGCTGACGTCGATGTGGAATATTCCCCGTCTGGCATTGGCGTGATTGACGACGGTCAGACCAAGCTCGCCTACCAAGCCAAGGCGGGCGCAACGGTGCGCTTTAACAGCCCGCTAGAGCTCTTCGGTGAGGTTGCGTATCGCGGCACAGGCGACATTGAGACGGACAATGTCCTCTTCCCAGGAACGCTGGATATCGAGAATGAGCAGCTTAGCTTCAGCGCAGGCCTGCGCATTCCGCTCGGCTAACCCGACCTTACGCAAATCAAACGATGGAACGCGGCAGTTCATTCTGCCGCGTTTTTTGTGGCCAGCGCTACAGTCCGCCTCGAGCCAGATAGAAGGCTTGGAATCTAGATTTTAGCGATCGCCTAATCGACGTTTGCCGAGCGTCTCACCAGCCGCTGCAAATGCGGCCGGATCGGCAGAAAGACATTGTAAGCAACATTGATCAGCCCGCGAAAGGGCGGTTTTGTGAAGATATAGCCCAACCCTCTGAAAGCGGGCAGCTGCGTCCAGAGTTCAGCAAAGGCCACCCCGCCATCGACCAGATCGCCATTTGTTTTCCGGACATGGAAGCGCGCCATCGCCTGCACGCAAGAGAGGTCTGCAGGCGCATTCTCGGCCTGGGAGACATCAACCCATTCGATCGCCTCAGCGCCTTTGCGTTTTTGGTAAAAGCCGATCTCGCGCTGACATAAGGGGCAGGAGGCGTCGAAATAGACTGTAAAAGGCTGGCTCATCATCCTCACAGATAAGGCGGGTTCGCCTAACCACAAGCGCTGTGCGACCTTAACGCCCTGTGCCGAGATAGGTCCAGGCGCGCAGGACGCTCTCCATCGGCCCGCGTTCAAAGCGGGTGCGCCAGAGGCTCGTAAAGATCAGCGAGATAGCCCCCACGGCAAAACCGATCCCGATACAGCCCAGCGCGCCGATAGAGCTGTGAAAGCCAAGGCCATAGCCGCAGAAAATTAGCGACAGGATCAGCGACTGCAGAAGGTAGGCGGTAAGGGAGGAGGTGCCAGAGCGCGCGAGGAAAAGCCGTAAGCCTTTCACTGCGCCTTTGGACCAAGCGGCGATGAGGCCAAGATAGCCAGCCGTTGAAAACGGTGCGCCGAGGACGATGAGCGCTGTGCCGAGGCTGCCTTGGCCCGATATCGTATTGGCAGAGCCTTGGAGCAGCACGGCCCCGATGACACTAAGAACCACACCGACTGGAAGGTAAAGCCGCCGCGCGCGTGACCAAAGTGGCGCGTCAGGATTTTCTAGGACCCCTGATTTTACCCCCGCAAGACCGAACAGGAAGAAGGCGAGGGCTCCGGGCCCTTGAAAGCCCGCAATGAACATAAAGACTTCTAAATATTCAGAGAGGCGGAACTTGGCGACCTCTATGAAAGAGCCAGAGCCATATGTGTCGGCGGATGTCTGCATCGAGGCCGCCAATTCCGTATTCATGGCCAGCGCCTCTTCGGGCGAAAAGTTTTCCATCGCGAAAAATGCGCCCGCCATAAGGAATGTGATCAGGATTTGCAGGACCAAAATCCCGACAGCCCAGCGCACCAGCGCTTTGACTGACAGATTACGGAAAAAGAAAAGCAAAGCGCCCAGAAGCGAATACATGATGAGAATATCGCCGGAGAAGGCGACGGCAATATGCAGCCATCCCAGTAAGAACAGCCCGATCAGGCGCCGTGTGTAGCGCGGACCAAATCGCGCGCCGCGCCGTTCGGCGGACATCATTTGATAGGCGAGCCCTGCGCCAAACATGATAGAAAAGAGCGAGTAAGACTTAAACTGGAAGAGCGCTTCCACCGATCCTGCGGCGATTTGATCGGCTACCGACCGGATGCCGCCGTAAAAGTAAGTCTCCGGCCCTGGCCAGGCAAAGTAAGCCACATTGACCAGTACAATGCCCATCAAAGCGAAGGCCCGCACCAGGTCGGGGAAAATATGCCGACCGGTCGCCGCGTTCTGTTCAAGATAAGTCATGGCGCTGTCCCCTTAGCATTTGTCGCATTAAAAAGGGGAAGGGCGCGCGCGGCAACTGAAATCGGCCAATAAAAAACCCCGCCGGGAGGGGCGGGGCCTTTTAGATCAGGTCTTGAAGCGCGGTTTAGGCGCTCATTTTTTCCTTCGCAGGGTCACGCAGGACATAGCCACGGCCCCAGACGGTTTCGATATGGTGCTCGCCTTGTGTTGCTGCCGCGAGTTTCTTGCGCAGCTTACAGATGAAGACGTCGATGATCTTCAACTCTGGCTCGTCCATGCCGCCATAGAGGTGGTTCAGGAACATTTCTTTCGTCAGCGTCGTGCCTTTACGTAAGCTGAGCAGTTCCAACATCTGGTACTCTTTACCGGTCAGATGGACGCGGTGATCGCCGACTTCGACTGTTTTGGCATCGAGGTTCACTTTGATGTCGCCCGTTGTGATGATGGATTGGCTGTGACCTTTGGACCGGCGGACAACAGCGTGGATGCGGGCCACGAGCTCGTCCTTATGGAAAGGCTTCGTCATATAATCGTCAGCGCCCGTTCCCAGACCGCGAACTTTCGTTTCAATGTCGGATGTGCCGGACAGAATGAAGATCGGTGTCTGAACTTTCGCCATGCGCAGCGTCTTTAAGACTTCAAAGCCAGGCATATCGGGCAAGTTCAGGTCGAGAAGGATGATATCATAATCATAGAGCTTGCCGAGATCGACGCCCTCTTCCCCAAGATCCGTTGTGTAGACGTTAAAGCCTTCCGTCTTGAGCATCAGTTCGATGCCCTGCGCTGTGGCCATATCGTCTTCAATAAGAAGAACCCGCATTTCAACCCCTCCCGGCGATTCGTTTAACCCCGCTACCTTCAGCATGGTTAATGTCCCCTTTGCGCTAAGGGAACTCCGTAAACCGGAGGTTAACGCCTTAACACTCGTTCACATCTAATTATCCGATTCGCCTGCGACACAAACGATTTCGCAACCGCCTTGAAAGGCGTCGTGAGCGCCCCGAACCCAAAAAAGTGGTTATCATCATTTAACCCTGTCTCTTCACCGACCTGAAAGTGTGTGCTGCTACAGACTGTCTCAACAAACCCACAGGGATGGGAACGCTTTGGTCAAACAAGGCATGGTGAGTGGAGAGATAAATAATGACGCAAATGTCAGAGAAGCAAATTCAACGCACGCGCTTCAAAGTTGCGGACCTTCAAAAGCGTATCGCCGTTTTGGAAGCGACTCGCGAAGATCTTGAGCGTCAAATCCGCAAACTCAATGATAGTGTGCCGGAAGATAGTGTTGATCCGAAAGAACAGCGCGAAGGCTTTGTCGCCTATGGCAGCTACGCCCAGAGCGTAATTTCGCGCAAAGACAATCTGCGCCGTTCCCTCGGCGATATTGTCGATCAGACCTCAGACTTGGCATCTGATCTGCGTGTCGCGCTGGACGCGCTAGATAGTTATGAACGGGTCAAAGCTCGCCGCCTGGCCCAAGAGGCTGAACGCGCGGCCCGTCGCCGTGCCGGGTAAGTTTTGCAACGCATTGCGAAGTAAAAAAGCCGCTGGGTCGCCCCAGCGGCTTTTTTATTGGATCGGTTTAGTGAGCCCGGGCTAGCCTTCGACCGCCTCAAAGGCATACCCGGCGCTGCGGACTGTCCGGATCGGATCAGAGCGTCCCGGCATCTTCAACGCTTTGCGTAAGCGGCCAATATGCACATCCACCGTACGGGCTTCGACATAAACATCCCGTCCCCAGACGGCGTCCAGCAGTTGTTCGCGGGAGAAGACGCGGCCGGGATGGCGCACAAAGTGATCGAGCAGTCGGAATTCCGTCGGGCCGAGATGCAGCGTTTGCTCATTGCGTTTCACGCGGTGGGCTTGGCTGTCGACCTCAATATCGCCGACGCGGATAATGTCTTCTAGCAAGCTCGGCTTGGCGCGGCGCATCAGGGCGCGGGTGCGGGCAAAAAGTTCCGGCATTGAAAAGGGCTTCACCATATAATCGTCTGCGCCGAAATCGAGACCCGTAATCCGATCCGTTTCATCACTGCGCGCGGTGAGCATAATGACAGGCGTTTTCGAGGTTTCTTTACGACGGCGCAGGCGGCGGCACACTTCGACGCCTGAAAGCTTGGGCAGCATCCAGTCCAGAATGATGAGGTCCGGTGTGCGCTCAGCGGCCAGCAGCAGCGCTTCCTCGCCGTCCATAGCCAGCGAGGTTTCAAAGCCTTCTTTGCCGAAATTATAGTCGAGCAGTGTAGAGAGCGCGTCTTCGTCTTCAACGATCAGGACATGGGGTTTCATAACAGGGCTCCCTTGGCTTTTCGTGTTACGGCGGCTCTTCGCGTCATGGCTTCGTGCGGATCAAGGCTTGAATGGTGTCATCTTCAATCAGTTGACGGCCATTTTGGGTGAAATAAATCACTTCGCAGATGTTGGTCACGTGATCGCCGATCCGTTCCAAATTCTTTGCGGCGAAGAGAAGGGCGGTAGAGCGGTTAATCGCGGTTGTGTCCGCCATCATATGGGTCAGCAATTCGCGCAGGATCGCATTATAAAGCGCATCAATATCGTGGTCTGCGATCCAGATTTGCATCGCCGTCGCAGAATCTTCGCGCAAAAACGCATCGAGCGCCTTTGATAATTGCGTTTTGACCTGACGCCCCATGCGGACAAGTCCAACTGAGACATCAAGCGGTGGCTGGTCCATCAGGTCCTTTGAGCGTTTGGCGATCCCTTCGGCCAGATCGCCAATGCGTTCCAGATCGGAAGCAACCCGCATGGCCCCAACAGTCCGCCGGAGGTCCGCCGCCATTGGGTTCCGCAGCGCAAGGATGCGCATCGCATCATCGTCGATCTGCGATTGCAGCTTATTGGCTTGCTGGTCGCGCGCAATGACGCTCGTGGCGAGCTGCAGATCGCGCGCATTAAGGCTGTCCACGGCATCTGTGACCATGCCTTCGACCAAGCTGCCCAGATCCGACAGGGATGTGGTGAGGCGGTTTAGGTCGTTATCATATCCAGTGACAATGTGCTGTGGCACGGCTCTGTCCATTATGATCGGTCTACGTTTTCAATATAGGTCGTGAGGCTATTTTCAGCCTAGCTATCACGATTCGTTTCGCCTCGCTTATTTCCCTTGCGTGTAACAAAACGATGACAGAAAAATGACACCGTCGCGAAACGTGCAATCAAAGCGACATAAATGGCAGTCGCACTTGAGAGTCTCTCTCTATCTCTGGGCTTAGACGGAGATTGAGGTGCTCGTTGGGATCTTATCGATGGGAACGCCGCGCGCATCATCAACTTCGCGCTCGGGGTAAATCAGGCACCATTCTGTGCCGTGACCGGCGAGACTCCGCACATAAAGCCCAGCTCTGTGTCGTCGGGCAATATGTTTGACGATCGCGAGCCCCAGACCTGTGCCTTTTTCTTGAGACGAAAGATCCCCCGCGACGCGGTAAAACCGTTCGCCGATGCGGGGCAGATGTTCGCGCGAAAAGCCTGGGCCTTCATCCGAAATCGTGATCGTGTAGAGTGGTAGAGGCGCTGTCGGGGCCGCATTGATCGTGCGTTGCGGCGCATCATCGGGCAGGCGGCTATTGGCGAAGGGAACGTCTAGCGTCCATTGTTCAAAACGCCGAAGATCGATCCAGACGGTCTGCCCTGACTGGCTGATCTTGGTCGCATTCTCGATGAGGTTCAGACAGAGCTGGATTGTCTCATCTTGGTGTCCTGGCACGATGGAGCGCTTATTGCGCTTATATTTCAGCTTTACGCCGCGCGCCTCTGCTAAGGGGGCAACGCTTTCAATGGCGGCGCGGATAGACAGGTCCAGATCAGCCGTTTCCGTTGGGGCGATATGCTCTGTTTGCTCAATCCGGCGTAAAGACAGCAGATCATTAATCAGCCGCTGCATCCGTTCAGCCTGTTGCTGCATGATGCCCAAAAACCGGGCTTGCGCTTCCGGATCGTCTTTGGCGTGCCCGCGCAGCGTTTCAATATAGCCGAGCATCGAGGCCATAGGCGTTTTCAACTCATGGCTGGCATTGGCCAGGAAGTCCGCGCGACGCTGATTGCCGAGAATCAGTTCCGTTACGTCATTCAAAATGACGAGCACGACACTGCGGCCCGTGCCGTCCGATAGTTGCGTGGCGGCTGAGAAGAGACAGGAAATATAGCGCTCTGTCGGAATTTCATTGTGAACGAGGAGGGGGTCCGGCGCATAGCCGGCTAGCGCGCGCGACAAGCGATCTGTGACGCCCGCTTCGCGCAGATAAATCGCAAAAGGCCGACCCGTCTCACTGATATCAACGAGCTCGCGCGCATGGGCGTTGGCATGCATAACGCGGCCTTCATGATCCAAAACGACCATGGCTTGCGGTAAGGCGTCTGAGATCGCGGCCGCAGAAAGGGATCCGGGGCGGGCTTGTAAACCGTCTGTATCCGGCTGGCTCTGCTTGTTCTCACGGTGAAGAACGAACCGTCTGTACAGGACGGAAAAGATGACGAAAAACGCGAGCGCTGCGCCGCCAAAGTGCAGAGGAATGTCTGCAATGAGTAAAAGCCCGCATAAGCAGATAAAGCCAGCCACAGAGATGACGATATGATCGCTTTGGCGTAAGCGCATTTGATCGCGACTGGTCGGCTCGCTCCAAACAGACGCGTTTGGGCTGTGACCCCCCGGCGGATCGGAATTGATAAAGACGGGCTTCGTCATAGATTGACCGTAAATCAGAGAGCGATCTCTGCCAAGCGCGTCTTTATGTGAGGCGGAGTGTAGGGCATTCATTACAAAACGATAAGTGTCGTAGACAGGTCGTGGCGTATCCGTTATGGGAAGATTGAATTCAAGACGCCCCGTTTTCCCTTATCGTTTTTCGATAATTTTTATTGACGCTTTTGTTCCGCGGGCCTAGAGGCGGCTTAGGAGACAAAAGGTGTAATATGCTTAAGAGCAAAACATATTGGCGGGGCTGCGTCTCGCTAGGGGCTATTTTAGTGTTGAGTGGGTGTGCCAGCCTGTACAAACCTCAAGCCCCCGAAGTGGTGAATGCAGAAGCGGCCGTGCCAGCCGCTGAAGAATTTGCGGCCTACGCCCCGGCGTCACTCCCGCGCACAGATTGGGTTGAAAGCTTTAACGATCCGCGTTTGGAAGCCCTCGTCGCCCAAGCGGTAGAGCAGAATACGACGATCCGCGCGGCCCTCTTTGCGGTTGATGCGTCCTTGGCTGGGGTCGATACGGCCGAGTCGTTCCAACTGCCCTCATTAAGCGGCAGTGGGGGCGTCTCTCGGCAGCAGCGGTTTGAAAACGGGACTTTCTTCGTCAACGGCGTTCCTGTCAGTTCGGGACAGCCGCTTGGCCAGACGAATTTCTCGCTCGGCCTCTCGTCTAACTGGGAGCCCGATTTTTGGAACCGGATTAGCGATCGGGTTAGTGCAGCGGAACTAGAAGTCGCGGGCAGTGAAGCGGACCTCGCGGCGGCGCGCCTGTCTATCGTTGGCCAGGTCGTGCTGGCTTATTTCGACCTGATTGAGGCGCAGCAGTTGGTGGCGCTTTCCGAGCGCGACGTGGAAACGCAGCAGCGCAGTCAGCTTTTGACCGAACGCCGTTTTGAATCCGGTTTGGCCGGTTCTGCGGATGTGCGCCTCGCTCGCAGTGCTGTGGCCAGCAGTGAAGCGCTGAAAGCCACGCGTGAGCAGCAGCGCGGCAATACGGCCCGCCGCCTTGAAGTGCTCTTGCGGAATTATCCCGCTGATGCGCTGGAAGCGCGTGAGAGCCTGCCTGACCTGCCGGCTCTGAGCGGCGCGGGTGATCCGGCTGGCGTGTTAGAGCGTCGCCCGGATTTGATCGCGCAAGAAGCGCGCTTGCACGCCCAAGGTATCCAAGTTGATCTGGCGCGTAAAGCGCTACTGCCGAGCATCAATCTAACGGGTCGTTTTGATGATAATGTCACTAACTTCACGGACCTGCTCAGTCCCGAGTCGCTTGTGGCGAACCTCGGCGCTTCTCTCAGCCTGCCGATTTTTCAGAATGGCCGGTTGAGAGCGGACGTTGATCGCCAGGAAGCGATTTTGGCGCGCTCTCTTGAGAACTACGCTGGGGCCGCGTTGACCGCCTTCAATGAAATTGAAGATGCGCTGGCCGCGGAACGCCAATTGGCGGAACGTGAAACGGCTTTGGAAACGTCGCTTATCGAATCACAACGTGCGGAAGAGCGCCTCGAGCTTCGCTATACAGAAGGGCTAGCGACGATCTTGCAGCTCTTGGATGCGCAGTCGCGTCGCCTGAATGCCGAAGGGCAGCTTATCACGGCGCGGGCTGAACGCCTAGCCAATCGCGTTCGCCTTCACGTTGCCCTGGGTGGGGGTGACGGGAATACACCATCAGTGGCGAGCGGTTCAGCGCTCGC
>CAWUKE010000076.1:0-9595 GCA_963922935.1 uncultured Alphaproteobacteria bacterium
AGCGCGCCGGTGAGGGCGAGTTGCGGATTGTCGGTCAGGACTTCTTCGACATCGCCTACATCCACCGTGATCTCGCCCGTTTCATGTGCGCTGGCGAGGAGGTAGCTCGCCATATTGGCGAAGACATGCAGGGCGATGACAGACGCCGCGGCGAGCCCTTCGGTGAATTCCGTCTGCTTGGACGACGACAGCTTGCCTTCCAGATTATCCTTCATTAGCGCGGACAGACCTGTCGCGTCGGCATATTGATCGACGGTCGCGAGCGCTGTGGCCAGCGCACGGCGAAGGCTATGCAGCACAGTCGCTTGCAGCGGGCTCATCAGCGCATCGTCGCCGTCTGTGGCTTCCACGCGGGCGATAATGTGAACGCCTTCCGGCCGCGCTGTGCTTTGCGTGACCAAACCGGGCGTGGTAGACCGGAAACGGCGGCGCGTGCCAATGCCTGGCGAGCGTTCCCGTGCCGCTGGGGCTATGTCTGCGGGCTTGGCCAGGCGTGGCGTATGATCAAACCCATCCAGCATGGATTGCGCGGCGACGACCTTCTCCTCGATCGCGCTTTCTTTTAATTCCATGAGGTCGGATGGCTGGCTCATAAGGCTCCTGGGATATCTCTAAGTGTAACTCAAAATCGTATCGTCCGCGCCGACGACATATTTGCGCACGCCTTGGAAGCTCGCCGCGTGGCGTTCTTCCATCACCTGATAGGCGCGGTGCGGTAAGATCAGGGCTTGGCGCAGGTCAGTCAGGCCTTCGGTCTTGTCAGATAGGTTGAACCCGTCGACTTTGAAAACCTGCCGCCAGCTTTGTTTCATAAAGCCTGTCTTCGTCCATTCCTGCCGTTCGCTGATCAGCGTTTCCACCGTCCAGGCCAGCGCCCAATCTTCGCCGGGGCGGCCATCGGCTTCGGCCAGCACATCGCGGATCGGACCATGCTGTTCGGTAAAGGCATGGCTGTGCATCGGGCCGAGGTGAAAACGGCGCAGGCTTTTGGGCTGCAGATTGTCAAAATCCGCATCAAAACCCTTGGCGATCGTCAGGAGTTTCAATTCTGAAATGGCTTGGGCCAGCAGCGCATCTTGGACGCGGGGCCAGCGGCGTTCATCCGTGTTGAGCGCGCGGGACGACACATCATCGACTTGCATGAGATAAATCGCCGGCAAGTTCGTCTTGCTGTCATAAACCGCCCAGTGGATCAGGTAGCGGCGTTTGCGCTCTTTCACGTCCTTGCCGATCCACTGAATTTGCGGATGGTTCTGGCTCAAAAAGAGCGGCTTCATGTCCAGCGTTTCGTAATAAATCCGTTGCGCGAGCGCATATTGCAGCGCCGTCGGCACGGTTTGTTCGGTCAGGATATGGTTGACCATATCAGCCTTGAGCGCGTCCTGATCGCGCTGGCTGGACAAATGTTTGCCGGCTTCTAGCGCGTCATTGGCCAGTTGGATGATCTCTTGAAAAACGGGAAAGCCACTTTCCGTTTTGTCGATGCTCATTTTGCCAGATTCAGGCGCGCGATTGGTCAGCAGATATTTGTAGGACAAAGCGTGGAAGGTGTTGCCGAGGTCTTCCAGATAGTTGGCGAGGATACGCCCTTCCGCTTCCGTGATCAGCCGGTCCTGCACGCTCATCGCCGCGACCTGGGCGAGATGACCGATAATGCGATCAAACTTCGCAAAGTAGCGCCGGGCCGAACGCGCGGAGTCAAGGACCCGGTGCGTAAAGGTATGATCGAAAGCGGGGGCGTTCATAGTCATATCAAACTGTCATCCCGGCCGGAGTGAGCATCGCGAATGAAGAGCCGGGACCTTGCGTTGATGGCCTTCGGGCAGCGTTTTTGCGTCTCCTTTGGGTCCCGGCTCTGCGCGGCGTGTGCCGCTTGGCCGGGATGACAGCATTCGATTTAACCGGCCTCACTCACATACGCGTTTGCGTCATGCTTCTTGACGATCTCTTCAAACCGGCGGGCGAAGCGCTCGTCCGCTTTAGCTTTTTCTTCCAGCACTTTGCGTGCGAAGATGATATGCTCGTCGTGGCTTTCCAGCATTTCCGCCATTTTCGAATTCGTCGCGGCACCGATCGCCGCCATCGCGACTTGGGCTTCTTTGTCAGTGGCCACACCGATTTCATTGATCTTGTGGGCGACATCCTGCTGTTGCGCTGTCTTCAAGGATTTGGATAGCGCGTCATAAAGGACAACCCGCTGCTTCGTGTCGGTTTGAAGCTTATTGAGCAGCACCATTTGTGTCGCGATCTGGTTTTGCAGACTGTCGACCCAAGTTTTGCCTTTCTCGATATAGCGCTCCAGCGTTTGGCTCTCTGAGAGTTTGACCTGCTCCAGCTGTGCGAGTTCATTGTGGCGCGCATTCACCGTCGCCAATTCGCTTTCCAGCTTGGCGCGCTCTTTTGCGCCTGTTGCCACAGACAGCTTATTTTCCAGCTCGATAATCTGTGGGTCGAGCGCTTGGATTTCGCCTTTGATTTTTTCCAGCGTGTCGACGGCGGCTTCCCGCTCGGTCAGCGTCTTTTGCAGATTGCCTTCGACCTTCGTCTTGTGAACGCCGAGCTCATTAAGCTGATCCTGCAGCATAGCTTGGATCGTGTTCGATTTTGCGATCAGGTCTTGCAGCTTCTTCTCAATCGACATCGTCCGAATGCGCTCCTGGCGTAAGGACTCGGCCCGCTGTTTCGAGAAGATGCCAACGAATTTTTCCCAGCCGGTTTTGGCCCGCAAGCTATCAAAGTCCTTGGAGAAGCCTGCCGTGACATCGTCGAGACCCATAATAAGCTCAGCGATATTGGCATTCATCAGGTCCGAATGGGCATGCACATCATCCAGCGACGCATTTTCAATGTCGAGTGTGATGTCTGTGCCTTGGCTCATTTTAGAGCGGGCGGCATCAATACGCGCTGATAATTCAGCGATCTTGGTTTGCGCCTCCGCAACCTCGGCTTTGCTTCTCTCTATCTGTGTCTCAAAATCGGCCATCGTCGTGTCTCCTCCCTGATGTGTCGTCGTCTCTTACACGTAAAACGTAGGAAACGCCTTATCGCTTTTCAATAAGATTAGGTATGATTTTCACGCCAGCGGGCGGAATCGGTTCTCCGAAATGTTCCACCGGTTCGTTTCCGTAATTAATGTAAACACGTCGCCCGCGCCAATGACGACATCGCAAAGATCCGGGGAGCCGCTCTGTCTCTACGCCTGTATTTTTTAAGAGCGTCGAAATGATTGTCTCGCACAATATCTCATCCGGTAAGCCGCAAAGATATTGCGTGTTTTCATATTGTAAGAGGGCGGGCCAGCCATCGTCGCGCTGTAAGGTAACCGAATGTACTGACTCCACTTGTTCTGCCCAAAGTCTGAACGCGCCACCGTCTTTGACAGCGCGACTGTCCCGGAATGTTTCAACAGCTTTAACAGTGATGCCGGGTAGAGGCGTGCTTTTGAGCTGAAAGTCCTCATCACGCTGCGCCGTGCGCGGCCCGACCAAGATTTGCCCTTCGAACCGATCCATCGCGCTCAACAGCTCAGGCGTCCACGCAAAGAGAGCTGGAATAATCACCGCCTTGCGGTCACCGAAATCGGTCGTATCCGGCGGCACGATATCCACGCTGACTCCCAGCTTCCGCAGCGCTTTGTAAAACGTCATCACCGCATCAAAGTGTGAAAAAGCCTCGCCTTGATTCTCGCCTTGGGGCTGCGTTTCCCACGCCCAGCAGGAGGTATAGTCAAAAACAATCCCCACAGACGCCGGGGCGCTATCCCTTGTTTCACGTGAAACACTTTGAAGTTCTTCGGCTATTTGAGCGACCTCGTTCCAAACGTGGGAAGGCGATCCATCCGCATTCAAGAGCCCGGCGTGCATCTGTTCCTGCGCAAAAGGCAGCTGCCGCCAACGAAAGTACGCCACCACTTGAGCCCCGTGTGAAATCGCTTCCCAGGTCCAGGCGCGTACCATGCCGGGCAGGGGGGCGGGATTGACCGGGGCCCAGTTTACCGGACCCGGCTGCTGCTCCATGACCCACCAGCGTCCGGGCTGTTCGCGACGCGCCCCGACTGCACGGTAAAGATCGTGATGAAAGGCTTGGAAATCGGGATCGCCTTGGCGCGCATGGGCCGCTCTGTGCGCTTCGCTCGTCGGAATACGGTCTTCGAGAAAGCCAAGCGGGTAGCTGTCCCATGTCGCGATTTCGAGATCATCGCCAAGCGCGAAGTGATCAAATTCGAGCACCCGGCCCATATAATTATGGCTGATCGGCGCGTCGGAATGTTGGCGGATAATATCCGTTTGTAGGCGGTTGAAACTGACGACTTGATCAGAGGCGAAGCGTTTATAATCAAGGACATGGGCTGGGTTCGGCTCTGTGACGGTCAGGTTCGGCAAATCGATCTGATCAAAGTCGTTATAGTCCATCGACCAGAACACATTGCCCCAGCGCGCGTTTAATGCCTGAATGGTTTTGTATTTGTCTCGCAACCAGTCTTGAAAAGCCGTGCGGTCGTACGGCCCGTAGCTACGCACCGTATCGTGGCAGCCATATTCATTATCCGTCTGCCAGGCTTCAACTTTTCGGCCAAACTCGCGGGCGATGATCTCAACAATCCGCGCGCATTCCTCGCGATAGCCTGCGTGGCTAAAGCTATAGTGACGACGAGAGCCGAAGCCCCGCGGATTGCCATCCGAATCAACCGCCAGCATGTCGGGATGCTTATCGACCATCCATCGCGGCGGTGTGGCGGTGGGTGTACCGAGGACGACACTTAGCCCAGCCGCGTGAAGTGCGTCGATTGAACGGTGCAACCAGTCGAGCCGCAGATCACCCGGTGTGGGTTCCAATCGCGACCACGCAAACTCAGCGATGCGCACCCAGGTGAGGCCTAGCTCCGCCATGCGCGCCGCATCGTTCGTCCAGCCCGCTTCCGGCCAGTGCTCGGGATAGTAACAGACGCCGAGGGTGGGTGAGACCATAAGAAACGTGTTAGCGCGACTGAAATAAATGACGCTAGTGAAAAAGCGCCCCTAAACCCAATCCAATCAGGCCTTCATAAGTTGCCTTCGCGTATAACGATCACCCAAGAACTGAGGCAGTGCTCATGTCGGTCAGGTGATTGACACGCGCTAGGCCGAGCCTAATAGCGTAAAGCTTAAAGATCGCGGAACCAGCCGGAAGAGCTGCCCGCACCAAAGGGGAAAATTATGGCACTGTCCAATTTGGACTTTATCGTCCTGGCTTTTTATGCCGTCATCCTATTTGCGGTCGCGATTTATGTCTCACGCGAACCCGCCGGGACCACCAAGACAACTGAAGATTACTTCCTCGCGGGGCGGTCCTTGCCCTGGTGGGCGATTGGGGCGTCTCTGATCGCCGCCAATATATCTGCCGAGCAAATTATCGGCATGAGCGGGGAGGGGTTTCGCATCGGCCTCGCCATTGCCGCCTATGAATGGCAGGCTGCTCTTGTTCTGATTATCGTCGCGAAGTTCTTCCTACCGATTTTCTTGAAGCGCGAAATTTACACCATGCCGCAATTTCTCGATCAGCGATTTGGGTCTGGGGTCAAAACGACCATGTCGATTTACTGGATCGCGCTTTACACGCTGGTCAACTTGACGACGGTTTTATGGCTCGGTGGACTGGCCGTCGAGACGCTGACAGGCCTGAATATCGTTGTGTCCATGGCCGCGCTAGGGGCGTTTGCGATTGCCTATTCAATTTTCGGCGGCCTGAAAGCGGTCGCGCTAACGGATATTATCCAGGTCGTTATCTTGATTGTTGGCGGGATTATCATCGCTTGGCTAACGGTTTCAATGATTGGCAGCGGCTCGCTGTTTGACGGGATCGGGCGCATGTATAGCGAATTGCCAGAGAAATTTGATATGATCTTCGAACCGGGGCAGAAAGGCTACGATACTCTGCCAGGTATCTGGACGCTGTTGGGGGGGCTTTGGATTTTGCACCTTAACTATTGGGGTTTTAACCAATATATCATCCAGCGGGCGCTTGGGGCGAAAGACCTAAAGGAAGCCCAAAAAGGCCTTGTGTTTGCAGCATCCCTCAAGTTGATTATGCCGCTTATCATCGTCGTGCCGGGGATTGCAGCGGCAGTGCTGGTTATGCCGGAATTCGTCGGCTCAGGTTTGGACGGCGACGCGATTGCGGCCCAGACTGACCGCACTTATCCGGCCATTATGTCGATCATGCCTGCGGGCCTACGCGGCCTTATCTTCGCCGCGCTGATCGCTGCGATTGTGTCGAGCCTTGCGTCTATGGTGAACTCGATCAGCACGATTGCGACCATGGACGTCTATAAATCCATGCTGAAACCAGATCAGAGCGAGACGCATTATGTGACAGTTGGCCGGGCGATTGCCGTGCTCGCGATGATCATCGCTGTCTTCGCAGCGAAGCCGTTCCTAGGTGGATTTGAAAGTGCCTTTCAGACCGTGCAGGAATATACGGGCTTTATCGCACCGGGCGTTGTGGCGGTCTTCTTATTGGGTATGTTCTTCAAGAGCACGAACAATATAGGTGCTTTCGCCGCCTTGATCGTCTCTGTGATCGTCTCATTGATCTTCAAGTTCGCTCTGCCGGACTTTAGCTTCGTGAACCGTATCTGGGCTGTCTTCTTACTCTGCATGCTGGCCGGTCTGTTGCTGAGTGCGCTGACGGCGAAACCGCGTGAAGATCAGCTTCTGCCGCTGGGCGATGTTCAGATGAAAACGACGACAGGCTTCAATGTCTCGTCTGTTGCGATCATCCTGATCCTGATCGCGCTCTATGCGGTGTTCTGGTAGGTCATCCTTTATCGCGACATAGCGCGTCGTGGGACCCTTTGCAGAGCTTGGAAAAGCTCTGTCTGCTCTGTCTGCGCGGTCTATAAAGGTCACGCAGAGTTTTACTGAGCGCAATAGTGTTTGTGATATTGGGCGCTCTGCGGACATCTTGGACCCCACCTTAACCTCAGCATAAGGGGCGATCGCACCGCACCAAAGGCGGGTCCAAGGCGGCGGCATCGCAGATCGCGGGAGGGACGTTCATCGCGCTGGCAATTATGGTCGCCTACAAATGTGATCTGACGCTAGCAGACACGGGGTTGATCTGTAGCTGTAACTTTCAGTCCGTCCGAGACAGCATGATAAAGATAGCGGACGACCTGGCCGCGCCTATTGCGACCCGACCGAATCTCTCTGTTTCGAGGGGCCCTGAGAGCCCCAGACGATGAGGGGTGATATTTTTCGATGAGAAGAATTTGATAGCGCACAACTTTCCGCCTTTTCATGATGAAGCGGCAAAAGAAGACGCTTTTTAGGCTATTTGGCGATACATGATGTCTGGACGGCATATGCCGGTGGTGATATGCGCCACACATGCTTGAAGTTTTGAAAGCGATATTACTGGCGGTTTTGACCTTCTTAGTCGCACTGTTACTCGGCCTTTAACCGCAGTAACTCTACTCGCTGCGGCTATCCGCTTGTTCCGTGTGGCTTAAAATAGGCTGCGCCTTTAAAACAAAATCGATCACGGTCTCAGCCGGCATTTCGCAGGGCATTAGTCGGCTGCCGGCTTTTAGGTGATAGATATTGGCGCTGACGCGTCCACGCCCTCCATGTTCTTCGGCCCAAATCCAACCTTGTCGTCCCTCTGAGCGCACCGTGCGTGTCACACCCGAGCGCTGACCGTCATAAATAGCATTGAAAGTTCCGACGGGCAAAGCCGACCATGCCGTTAGAAAGTCTGCTGGAAGTCCATTATGAGGGGCCGACACTCCTATCTTCTGGTCTTTATTGATTGAAGATCAAAGCGAGAATTTATAGCTTAATCCCAACATCGCGAAAATATCGGACGTTGCTCCGTCAGGGGCCTGCAGGATCGGGCTGTTGCGCGCCTCGCCAATATATTCTCGGTAGGACGTCAGCGAGAAAATCTGCCAGCGCTCATCAATATTGTAAAAGCCCAAAAGGTTCACGCTAGCGCGGTGAAAACCTGCGTCAAGATCATCAACGCTTAGGCCGGATAAGGCCGCCTGTTCTGGCGTTACGCCATAGACGGTTTGATTATGGGATCCATCAGCCCAGCTCAGCGTGACAGACGGGCGAAGGGCTAGATTATTCGCTATGACACCTGGCGGAATAAAGGTGCCAAGGGAGAAATCGGCCATAAATCCGTCATGGCCGCCGATAACGTCTTGGCCAGCGTCAATGTTGAGGCCGATCACGCCGTAATTGGCCTGGACAAAGCCCCCGACAAGGAGGCTTGCGCCAATATCGTCAAATCCTGTGAGCGTCGGGCTGTCCGCACTGTCTCGACCAAAATCAAACCCCGCGCGGGGGCCCGCTTTGACCGACCAGGAGCCGGGGCCGCGGCCTGTGCCGATATCCAAGAGGGGATAGGTCAGAGACAGGCCATTCAAATCAAATCCAGCCAAGTCTTCAAAGCTGATGAGCGGGAGGACACGCAGGATTTGCTCGGACGAGCCCGCATATTCGGGCGTCGTGGCGAGCGCTGCGCAAAGACGGATTTCGGTTTGATTGTTGGACTGCGCGAAGGCGGGGCCAGCGAAGCCAACGATAAGAGCTGAGGTAAGAAGACTTCGTATCATGATCTGTCGGGTGCTTATTGATTTAAATCGCGTTCAGTCTGGCCAGGGTCTTCATCGCATTTTCATCTGCGCAAAAGAAAAGGCCGAGCCAAACGGCTCGACCTTTATACGGTTGTGACGCCTGCTTACGTTGCAAGCAAAGACTTAAACTTACGCCATTTTCTTTTGGAAGTTTTCGTCGATGGCTTCGAGGTAGCCTGTTGTCGTCAGCCAACCTTGCTGATCGCCGACCAGAAGCGCGAGGTCTTTGGTCATTTGACCGCCTTCGATCGTATCGACCACGGTGGCTTCGAGGGTCGTGGCAAACTTTAGCAATGCTTCATTGTCATCGAGCTTGGCGCGGTGTGCGAGGCCGCGGGTCCAAGCGAAGATGGAGGCGGTTGAGTTAGTGGACGTCGCTTCGCCTTTCTGGTGGTTACGGTAGTGACGAGTCACTGTGCCGTGCGCGGCTTCCGCTTCCATTGTCTTCCCATCGGGAGTGAGCAGGAAGGACGTCATCAGGCCGAGCGAGCCAAAACCCTGCGCGACAGTGTCAGACTGCACGTCGCCATCATAATTCTTACACGCCCAGATATAGCCGCCGGACCATTTCATCGCGGCCGCCACCATGTCGTCGATCAGGCGGTGCTGATATTCGCCGCCAAATTCATCGAATTTATCTTTGAACTCATTGTCATAGATGTGCTGGAAGATGTCCTTGAACCGGCCATCGTATTTTTTGAGGATCGTATTCTTCGTGGACATATAGACGGGCCAACGACGCTGGACGCCATAGTTGAAGCAAGCACGGGCGAAGTCTTCGATAGACTTGTCGAGGTTATACATGCCCATCAGCACACCGCCGCCTGGGAAGTCGAAGATCTTGTGCTCGATCACTTCTCCGTCTTCGCCTTCGAACTTAATCGTCGCTGTGCCTTTGCCCGGAACGACAAAGTCTGTGGCTTTGTACTGATCACCAAAGGCGTGACGGCCAATAACGATAGGCTGTGTCCAGCC
>CAWUKE010000077.1:0-9567 GCA_963922935.1 uncultured Alphaproteobacteria bacterium
CCTTGATTGCTTTGCAGGAAACTGCCGCCGAGCGTCCAGTCCTGTAAGCTGACCTCGAGGCCGGCGCCGTAACTGGACAGATCATCGAACCCAGCAATGCCAGATTGTTCTGACGCACGGGCATAAGTCCCGGTCAGTTCTGCGCGCATCCCATTGGCAAAGGTACGATCAAGCGCCACACCCACTTCCACCACATCTTCGAGGTCCGGCGTCAGCACATTCGGCACGTCGCTACGGTTCACGCAATAATCCACGCCGCACACATTCGGATCGAGCGCATAGGATGCCCCAAACTGGACGCCGACACCGATCTGATCACCCAGCAATCGCGGGCTTGTATAAGTCACTTTTTCCGCAAAGCCGGACGCATCATTGACGGTCTTCACCGCATCAAGACCTGTATAATCGACCGGAGAATTGCTCGCCCCGACATTGAGTAAGGTCGGCGCGCCGAGACTAAAGAGATAGGCCGCGCCATCATCGCGGCCGAGGGTCACGTCACCATAAGCAGAGCGCAGGAAGAGATGCGCGGACTCGACCGCGACTTGAACGTCATCGGCGACGTCATCCCCAAACGCATAGGCTTGGGACGTATGGCCACGTAAAGCCACCGGCACGCCATTTACGATAACGGACGCACAGCCCGCCAGCGTGGGCGGACAATCCGGCAAGCGACGGGTGAAACCGCGACGGCCTTCATCATATTGCGCGCGCGCTTGCACATTGATCCCATATTCCAGACCGCCTTGGGTAATGGCACTAACCTCGCCTTCAATATCTGCGTCACCCACAAAGGCTTCTTCCCAATCTCCTGGAGACTTATCCCGCGCGGCGACGCCCGCCCGCAGGCCACCACGCAGCAGTGTCGATAAATTCCTTAAGCCGAACCGATCCGCCCAACCGCGTTTTGCCGGACGGGGTTGGCCCAGAGGTCCGCTTTGAAGGGGTCCACTCTGAAGAGGTCCAGATTGAGCGCCGGGCTGCATCGGGCCATAATTGCCATATTGAGGCGCCGTTTGGCCCGTATAAGTTTGCGGATAGGTTTGCGGGCTTTGATATGTCTGCTGACCCTGATGATAGTTTGCGGCTTGCCCGCCACTTTGCCCCCATTGCTGACTATGGGTTGACGGCTGCGTGCTATAGCCTTGAGGCAACATATTGCCGCGCGGCGCCGACGTCGGCGCGCCGGATAGAGGCCCAGATAAAGGCCCAGACAGCGGACCCGCCGTATAAGACGATCCCGGCACAGGTGAAGGCGCGCTTGACGGAACAGACGGCTGTGACGACGGCCTATAAGCGGACCAGTCCGGTGCTATTGCGGGCTGGGCTGTGGAGCGTACGACTGGAGCGGGCGGCTGTGTTTGCAGTGTCGTGGGAGCGGGTACAGGGGCTGAGGAGGCCTGCGGCGTCTCCCAGGCTTGCGTTTTTTTACCAGACGCAAAGGGACTGCTGCTTTGGGCCGAAGCGACAACGGTCGCGCCCATCGCCATCAACAGAATGGGGCCCACGGAGAAGAATAACCGGTCAGGAAACACGCCAGCACTGCCTTGTTTTCTATGTCCCGCCACGAAGCCCTCGCATGGTTTGGGGTCTATCCATGTCGAAGCCGCTATATTTTGCTTCGCATTTCCAGACGTTCTGGCGTTAACCTTTTGCGAAAGCTCCCTAAAATAGGGTTAACAGAGGGTAAGGACTTCACTCTTACGATTACGAGAGTTTAGTGAAAGTCGGGCTTTTCGAGGCGGCTTTCTTGCCATAGGAGGCTGAAATCGACTGTCGGTTCATTCTGTCAGTCACATCATCTGCCGAAACCGGCTCAAAACGGATTGGATCATGCGCTTCACTCGCTTCCTCGTTGCTCTTCCCGCCGCGGCGCTTTTATCGGCGTGCGGGACGCTGGGTTTTGGCTCAAATGATAATGAAGAGCGCCGCGTCGCCCGCGCTGTGCAAAATGCACCAGCATCCGGCGTCAATGCGTTCCTCTGGCGGGCGACGTTAGAGACGCTGAACTTCCTGCCGCTTGATCAGGTCGATCCCTTTGGCGGGGTTGTGATCACAGATTGGTATGCCGATCCGGCTGCGCCGACAGAGCGCATCCGGGCCACAGCCTATATTTTGGACACCAACCTGCGCGCCGATGCGTTGAAAGTCTCTGTTTTCAAGCAGGTTCGCGACGGCAATGGCTGGGCCGATGCCGCGGTTGATGCCGATACAGCCCGTCAGGTTGAAAATGCAATCCTGACCCGGGCGCGCCAGCTTTACATCGCGACAGTCGACGGCGCTTAGATCAGTAGGACGATCTACCCTCTCTACCCGCTTAACCGTCTTTAAACGACGGGTTTAACGATCGCCAGTATGACGATGAATATCGTCACGAGCGCGGGGATTTCGTTGATCCGGCGGAAGAACTTTTCTGAGCGAGGTCGTCCCCCGTCTAAAAAGCCTTTGCGGGTTTTCGCCAGGAAGCCGTGATAGGCGATCAAGGAAAAAGCGAGTAGGATTTTCACGACCAGCCAAAGCGGCGTCGGCACATTATAGCCGATCAAAATTACGCCTAAAACAAAAGCCACAATCATGGCTGGGTTCATAATAATCCGCAAAAGATTAGCTTCAGCGACCTCCATCTTGGCTTCAAGCTCACCGCCAATCTCTGCCGTTGAATGATAGACAAACAGGCGCGGCAGGTAGAGAAGTCCGGCCATCCAAAAGATAACCGCAATCAGGTGGAAAGCTTTGATCAAGAGATAGAGCATGAAAAAGCGTCCTTAAGGCGTTGTGCTGATCACAATAAGGGCTGTGCCACTCACGCCAAGCCCTATTCCAGTCCAACGGCGAAGAGATAGCGTTTCTTTCAGACCGAAAAAGGCCAATAGCGCCGCAAAGACGATGGACGTTTCTCGCAACGCACTGGCCGTCCCGACAGCAATCAGATCAAGGGCCAGCAAAAACGCACTATAATAAAGAACCGTCAAAACACCGCCGATGAATCCTATGCGCCAACTCTTTTGGATTTGCGGCCATAATTTTTCTCGCCGTCTCAATAGAGCGACCGCCCCAATAGCGAGCGGATCGAGAACAAACATCCAAACAACGAACTCCGCCGCAAGGGTTGCCGCCCGAACACCCCCAGCATCGACCAGACTGTAAATCGCGCCTAAAGCCCCTGCGAGGCCCGCAGCAAGAAGACCGCTGCGGGATAGTTTTCCGCTTGATCCTCCATTGGAACTCCAACTGAGGGCAAGTAATCCAAGGCTAATGAGCGCGATCCCGATCCAGGCGAGCGGTGCAATTTCATCGCCTAGAAATAAAACGCCCAAGAGGCCGGCCGTGAGAGGCAACATCCCCCGCGCAATGGGAAAAGCGAGACTAAAATCTAGTCGATTATAAGATTGAATGACGGCGAGCTGATAGATCAGATGCGCCGCAATTGACCCCATCAGCCAAGGCCAAAGGGTCGCGCTTGGCCACCCGACAAAGGGAATGAACGGCAACATGATCAGGCTCGCAAAACCTGACAGCAGAACCCGCATCACCAGACGATCATCAGACGCTTTCCAGATATAATGCGCGCCAGCCGTCAGGGCGGCTGAGCCCAACGCCAAACCTAAGCCTAAAAATGTCGGGTCAATATTTATGCTGTTTCGCCAGCCCGGATTTGCGCGATGACCGCTTCGACATCGGTAATTTTGACATCTGGTGTTACACCGTGACCGAGATTGAACACATGCGGTCCGTCTGCGCCGTCCGCTAAAACCTGGCCAACAGCACGCTTTAAAGCGGGGCCTCCTGTGCGCAAAGCCAGCGGATCCAGATTACCCTGAACGCACATGCCATCAGGGATCGTCGCACGAAGGTCGGCTAGAGGCACATCTGTTCCAGCGCCCAAAGCCGTAATCCCAGTTTCATGGGCATAGCGCACCGCATTAAGACCCGCTCCACGCGGAAAGCCAATAATCGGAACGGTAATGCCTGCCTCTCTGACCTTAGAAATAATGTCGGCCGTTGGATGAATGACAAGCCGTTCAAACAAATCAGGCGACAGACCCTCCGCCCAGCTTTCAAAGATTTTCAGCGCGTCAGCCCCCGCTTTGGCTTGCGCGATGAGGTAGTCTGCGGAGCTTTCGACCAAGGCGTGCAGAAGCGCAGCCATGGCATCAGCGTGTTCATAGGCAAAGCGTTTGGCCACTTCTTTATTAGGGGTGCCGCGGCCTTCCAACATATAGGTCGCGACCGTCCAAGGCCCCCCACAAAACCCGATCAAGGCTTTGGACGGATCCAGCGCTGAACGGACGCGGGAGACAGTTTCGTAAACGGCACTGACCCGGTCGGCGGCCCCGTCCACTGTCAGGGTGTCAATACCATGGGCGTCAATCGGATCTAATGTCGGCCCCACGCCTTTAACAAATTCAACGCGTCGTCCCAGACCGATGGGGATCAGCAAAATATCCGCAAAGAGAATAGCCGCATCCATATCGTAACGACGAATAGGCTGCAGCGTGACTTCGGTCGCTTTGTCTGGCGAAAAGCAAAAATCGATAAAATCTTTGGCTGTGGCTCTCACTTCCAAATATTCAGGAAGGTGGCGTCCGGCCTGTCTCATCATCCAAAGGGGGACAGGATCAATCCGTTCGCCTTGATAAGCCCGAATGATGCGCGGGGTTTGTTTTTGCGTCGTTGCCATAGGTGAGCCTTTACCCCGTTACGGTCCCCAAATCGCCCCTCTTCTTCTCTCTTTTTATAAAAGAAGAGGAAGTTGCTGAGCCTGTGAATCTGTGGACCCTTATTAGGGATTTAGTAAGAGGTGTTAACGTCATGTCTTTGATCTGTGGATGATAGAGTTCGATCAAAATTCGCTTACAGATGTTTATATCTCAAAAATGATCAGCTTTAGCTGACTTTACGTTTGGGGACAAAAAACGGGATAGTTTCCGGATAGAGTTTTTATCCCCTTTTTCCAGAGGATTAGCAGTTAAGATTTTCAGACGTGGATGAAAGACCGATCCTGTTAAAGGTTACGCCCGACTCCGGCACAGAAGCGCTGTCATTTGCGGGCTCTTGTGGACAGGGCGGGAGAAAACCGCCAAAGACGGCCTATGAAACAGCGTTTATATTGGCTGAAAATCCACAGCGTTTAAGACCATCGTGGCGGACCGTAATCCCAATATCTCGACCTGCTTTCACGTGCATCTGGTGAGCGATTCGACGGGCGAGACGCTTGTTGGTGTGATGAAAGCCTCGACCGCACAATTTGCCGGGGCGGTTGCGCTTGAACATTTGCATGCTCTCGTGCGTTCTGAAGCGCAAATGGAGCGTACTCTGGAAGCAATTGGCAGTAAGCCGGGTGTGGTCCTCTATACGCTTGTTGATCCTGAAAGGCGGCGGCGCTTGGAAGCTTTTTGTGCGGCGAACAACACGCCGTGTGTCTCCATCCTCGATCCAACGCTGGCTTTAATGGGTCGCTATTTGGGGGTGACGACGACGTCCCAAGTCGGCGCGCAGCGCACGCTGGATGCAGCCTATTATAACCGGATCAGCAGTCTGGACTTCGCCATGGCCCATGATGATGGGCAGAATGTGAAAGGTCTAAAGGACGCGGATATCGTCTTGTTGGGCGTCTCGCGGACGTCCAAAACGCCGACCTGTATTTATCTGGCGAACCGGGGCTTTAAGGCGGGCAATATTCCCCTTGTCCCGACGGCACCTTTGCCGCCGATTGTTGATGAACTTCCTAGCAAAGATCCGCTCGGCCCCTTGGTTGTCGGCTTGGTGGCCTCGCCCGACCGAATTGTTGAAATTCGCGAAGCGCGGCTGAAAGGCCTCAGCGCGACAGGGCAATCTAATTACACAGATAGCCAATCCGTGCGTGATGAGTTGCGCGAAAGTAAGCGAGAATTTGCCCGCCGCGGCTATCCGATTATTGATGTGTCGCGACGGTCCATTGAGGAAACCGCGGCGCAGATTATCAATCTTTATAAAATGCATCGGCCGGAACGCGCGGTGCTGCACCGGATTTAGGACGCTTATGTCTTCTCCTTTAATCCTGGCCTCAGGTTCGGCCATCCGCCGTCAAATTCTGAGCGATGCCGGCTTGGATTTTGATGTCATCGTCAAGCCCGTCGAGGAGGCTGCGATCAAAGAAGCGATGCTGGGTGACCGCGCGCCGCTACCGGATATTGCCGATGCTTTGGCCGAAGCAAAAGCCCTGCGCGTGTCACGCCATTTGGTACAAATGGGACAAACGGGTTTGGTGATTGGCGCGGATCAGATCATGGTGATGGACGGGCAGCTTTTTGATAAGCCTGTCGACCGACAAGAAGCCCGGAACCGACTGCTCTCTATGCGCGGCAAGAAACATGAATTAATCGGCGGTCTGGTCGTGGCAGAAAATGGAAATCCGGTTTGGCGTCATCGGGCGCGAACGCAGCTTTGGGTGCGGGAGTTTTCTGAAGAGTTCCTCGACGCTTACCTGGAAGCAGAAGGTGATGCGGTCACGAAATCCGTTGGGGCCTATCGCTTTGAAGGCCGGGGTGCGCAGCTTTTCCAGAAAGTGGAGGGGGATTTCTTTTCTATCTTGGGCCTCAGCCTTCTGCCTCTGCTGGATTATCTACGCACGCGGGGTGTGGCGCAAACGTGACAGACCGTGCGACATCGCCTTTGCCGAAACTTGCCGGTGTTTGTGGATGGCCAATCCATCATTCCTTGTCTCCGCTATTGCATAATTATTGGCTGCGGCAGCTGGGCTTACGCGGGGCCTATGTGCCGTTCATGGTCAAGCCCTGGGAAGCGGAGACAGCGTTCACTACCCTGAAGAAAACGACGATTGCAGGCGTCAATGTCACGCTTCCTTTAAAGATCGGTGCGTTCCGCGCGGCCGATGAAACAACAGAGGACGCGCAGCGGATTGGGGCCGCCAATTGCCTTTATGTTCGCAAAGGGCGGCTTATTGCGCATAATACAGACCTCGAAGGCTTTGCCGCCCCGCTTCTGGCGCATTTATCGCCAACGGACTTACAGGGTGTGACAGCCCTGGTGGTTGGGGCGGGCGGTGCCGCGAAAGCGGTCATTGGCGCACTCCTGAGTTTAGGATTGCCGGAAATCATCCTTGTCAACCGAACGGATGAAAAGGCGGAAAGCCTGGCTAATCAGGCGGCTTTGCCCAATCTTTATTCAGTGCCTTGGGCGGATCGGCATAGTGCGCTTCGGCGGACGAATTTGGTGATCAATGCCAGTTCCGCCGGGATGAGCGGCTATCCGGCGCTAGCGCTCGATTTGGAACAGGCGCCGCCCGGGACGCTGATCTATGACCTGATCTACACGCCAGAAGAAACGCCGCTTCTGGCTCAGGCCAAAGCCCTTAACCTGCCCCATCTTGGCGGTCTGGCGATGTTAATTGCACAAGCTCGGCCCAGTTTTAAACTTTTCTTTGGGGCCGCCGCGCCCTCGGGCGGTGAGGAGGATTTGCTCAGGCGGGCGCTACGGACAGGGCGGCGATGAAGATCATCGGCCTGACAGGTTCGATTGGCATGGGAAAGTCCACGACCGCATCGATGTTTGCGGATTTGGGCGTGCCTGTCTTTGACGCAGACGCCGCAGTGCATGCGCTGTATGCGCCGGGCGGCAAGGCGGTTCCGCTTATTCGGGCTGTTTTCCCAGACGCGATCACGGCGGAAGGCGGCGTCGACCGGAAGGTCTTAGCGGGACATATGCGGGGGGACCCGTTGAACCTCGACGTCTTGACCAGTTTCATCCATCCATGGGTGGCGGAAAAACGTGCCGCCTTTTTGGAAAAGGCAAAACGCGACAGCGTGAAGGCCGTTCTGTTCGATATTCCGCTTTTGTTTGAAACCGGGGGCGATGCGAAAGTCGATGCGACGGTCGTGGTAACAGCCCCGGCCGATATTCAGCGCGAGCGCGTCCTGTCACGTCCGGGCATGAGCGAAGAACAGTTCAACCATATCTTGTCACGGCAAATGCCGGATGCAGAAAAACGCGCCCGCGCCGACTATGTCATATCCACAGCGGAAGGCCTGCCCGCGGCGCGGGAGCGTGTGCAAACCGTGCTGAATGCGATAGTGTCGCGCTAATGCGCGAGATTGTCTTTGATACGGAAACGACGGGCTTTGACAGCCAAGGGGCGGACCGGATTACGGAATTGGGCTGTATCGAACTGATCGACTGGTTGCCGACAGGGGAGCAGTTCCACGCCTATCTGGACCCCGAGCGTGACGTGCCGGAGCGGGTTGTCGAAATTACCGGCCTCACAACAGAGTTTCTGCGCGGAAAACCCAAATTCGCCGATGTGGCGGATGCGTTTCTTAATTTCGTCGGCGATGCGCCGCTGATTGCGCATAATGCCCAATTTGACCGCGGTTTTATCAATGCGGAGCTGGGCCGTTTAGGCCGCGACCCCCTACCCGGGGATCGCTTTATTGATACGCTGGCTATGGCCAATGCCGCCTTCCCGGGCAGCCCGGCCTCTTTGGATGCACTCTGTAAGCGGTTTGGCATTAGCCTGAGCTCGCGGGACAAGCACGGCGCGATTATTGATAGTGAACTCTTGGCGGCGGTCTATTTGGAACTTCGCGGCGGTCGTGAGCGCAGCCTGTCTCTCGAGCCAACTTTACAGGCCGCCTCTGACGAAAAAGCACAAGAGTTAAGGGGGGCGCGACGGCGCTCCACACCCCTGCCCTCTCGTCTGACCGAGACAGAGGCGGCGGCGCACGCGGCCTTTATCGAAAGCTTAGGAGACGGGGCGATCTGGAACCGTATTAATCGCCGTCGCAAAGCGCTTTAATCGTTTGCGCCGATTTGTTTCAGCAAGGCTTCAAGACTATCTAAGTCTTTGTATTTAATCCTTATTTCACCACCGACGCCCTTTTGGCGAATATCGGCGGCATAGCCTGTGCGGTCCCGAATTCGCTGCTCGAGCGCGATAATATCAGACGGTTTGGGCGCCTTGCCTTTACGCTTGGCTGTCCCCTCTTCCGCCAGTTCGGCTTTGGCTTGTTTTTCCGCGTCCCGAACGGACCATTTATTGGCGATGATGGCTTCGGCCAGCGCGTCCGGGTCCTTGGACATGAGCAAAGCCCGCGCATGGCCTGCAGACAGCTTTCCTTGCATCAAAAGCTCTTGTCCGCGACGCGTTAAGCTCGTCAGGCGGATCGTATTCGCAATGTAAACCCGGCTTTTGCCAATCGACTTGGCGATCTCGGCTTGGGTGCGTCCAAATTCATGGATCAAACGGTCATAGGCCAGTGCTTCTTCCATCGGATTAAGGTCCGCGCGCTGCACATTCTCAATGACACCGATTTCCAGAACATCCCGATCAGAGAGGGCGCGAACAAGGATTGGAATGCTCGACAGGCCGGCTTTCAGAGCGGCCTGCCAGCGACGCTCCCCTGCGACGATCTGATAATAGCCCATCCCTTTGCCGGACCCATCAATCAGCTCGCGAACCAGGATCGGCTGTAAAACGCCCTTCTGTTGGATCGAGGCGATCAGATCGTCCATCGCGCCGCGTTCAAAGACTTTGCGGGGCTGATCCGGATTTCGCTTCAAGCGGTCAAT
>CAWUKE010000078.1:0-9373 GCA_963922935.1 uncultured Alphaproteobacteria bacterium
TTGAGACGATCAACACGACATTGATCGCGGAGGTCGATAGCACCGTTATCGTCACATTGGATGGCGAAACGCTCGATAATACACGCCTGCACCGCGGCGCTGACGGAGAGCTTTATGTGGACGCGCTGCCGATCTTCGAAACCCTCGGTAATCAGGTCGATTTTGACGAAGAGAAGAAAGCCCTGATCGTTCGCCGCAGCCAAGACGGCGTTGTGATGGAGCTGCATACAGAGACAGGCGTCGTTAGCGCGAATGGCAAAGCCCTCGGTGCGCTGCCGGTCTTTGGTGAAGTCCGGCCACAGGATATACGCCTAACCCCAAATGCTATTGCTGTTTTGAGTGGAGTGGCCGGAAAATTCGATAAAGAAAACAATCGCTTCGACTTTGAACTTGATCCAAGACTGCGAGTGGCCACCGGATTTGATCTTTTCGTCAACGGTGTACCGATCGGACAGGTAAAGCCAGAGCCCAAATCCGTTGGTCCTATTCTGCTGCTACCCTTACGTCCTATAGCGGATGCTCTCGGTCATAGAGTGACAGTCGTAGATGCCGGTGGGTCCGTGCGGGTCGAACGGGCGCAGGATAGCGCGATTTTTACACTCAACCTCGATACAGGGGTTGTTAGCCTTTATGATCGTCCGATTGGGATATCTGAGGACGCCAGCTATATCGACCCAGACCAGCTTTTGCTGCCCGTAGGCGTGTTTGAAACGTTGACAGGGACGCATGTGACTCCGGGTGAAGGCGGGACGATCCAGATCGATCTGGACAACCGCCTCGGCGAAGCTGTCGGACCCGATGGGACGGTTGAGAAGCTGGCGGCCGATACACCTTTTCAGGTTGAATATACCAGCTTCGGCATTGGCAGTGACGGAGTGAATACGATTAGAGTGGGCGCGCATGCGGGCGGCGTTAATGGCGAACTGCGCGTTGAACTTGGCGAGATGCCTCGCACAGGCGCTGAGTTTGAACCCGATTGGGTTTCTGTTGATTTTCAACATATTAGCGGCGTTAGCGGAAGTGTTGGCGATATCTCCACCGACAAGCGGGAATTAGACGGGCTGGGCCTACGCCGTTTGCGGGGCATTACACTTGATCGTGATGCGGAAAACGGAAAATGGGCCTTTGCCGCGGGTACGCCAGCCGCGAGCCGTCGCCAAATTTCTGATCGGCAAACGCGACAAAGCTTTGACGGTCTGGCTGCGGGCCTGCGTTATGCCTCCAATGACGGCTGGGAAGCGGGGTTATCGGCGCGGCATGATCCGCTGACGGATGATCAAATGGCGGTTCTATCGGCCATTTCTGGGCGGTTAGGGCGGAAAGATCGCTCCCGAATGCAATGGGACGGTGCCGTGGATCTAGGCGTTTTCAACGGACCCTCTCGTAGTCAACCCGTTGATATTCGGGCCCGTGGCCAAGTAAGGCGTGAGTTCAAAGATAATGTCCGTCTGGATGCATCACTCAGCTATACGGGTGTGGAGTTCACGCGCAATTTGCTTCGCGCTGAGGATATTGCGCGCTTGGAAGCCTTACGAGAAGCGCAATTGGCGGGTCTGGAGACCGAAGAAGAACGGGAGCTTATTCCCGACATTCGCGCGCCTGGCCAAGACACGGCAAGCCTTTCGGTCGGCCTTTCGACCTATAGCAGTAAAACTTATGGTCCGCTGGACGGCTTCGGTACGTCGGCTCGTGTCGGCCATGACCGGTCTGGCCTGTTTTCAGGAACAAGCGAAAAGCAATCCGTGTCGACTTTGTCGTTGAGCGGAACCACACGCCTCGCAGCCTTAGATACGTCACTGACGGCCGGCGCGACAATTTATGAAACACGGACCCCAAAAGAGGACGAAGGTTTTACGTCTGTGTCTTCCGAGGCGTTTCAGGACGAAACCCTAGAAGAGGGCACGACCTCAACGGTCACAGGTACATCTCTTTACGCCACGGCGTATCGGGAGTTTAAGCGGGCGTCTCTGCGGGGCCGTGTCGAGATGACCGACAGCTCTGTCACGGATAGCGTCACAACGGCTAGCCTCACGGCGACGAGCCAGAACTATGAATTCGATCTGCCAAAAGCAGCGCGGGTTACATTCCGCCCCTCAGTCACAGCCGCTTATCAGAATACCGATTGGCAAGTTCGCGGCGGTGTATTTGCTGGGCTGGATAGTGGTGAATGGTTCGGGAAAAAGACCAAAGTCAACGCCTCTTTAGGTCTCGTCCAATCTGCTACAGGTCGTTCAGGCTCTCAAACATCGCGCTTCCTTAATATGTCTGTCGCCCGTCAGGTTAAGCTGGGCGATAATATGGCTGTCGGCTTAGGCTATCGAGCGGATCTTCGGGGGGATCACGATCTTCGTTTGATCCTACGGGGTCGCTACGACCACAACCCGAAACGGCGTCTGCGGAAGACAACGGATGATGCAGGTTTGTTGCAAGGCCAGGCCTTTATCGACACGAATGGCGATGGAGTCCGCCAAGACTCTGAGCGAGGAGCCGGCGGCGTGATCGTTCGCGTCCAAGGGACGCCATATGCCCTTCGGACAGATGCGTCAGGGTCTTACACGGTCCATAATATCCGCCGCGGCCTATATCAGGTTGGCGTCGATAATCGGAGCTTACCACTTGGGTTCGGTATGAAAGATTCGGCTACTAAGGCTGTTACCATTCGCCCCGGTCATGTGACGACACTTGACCTTGCCATTCAACGGTTTGGACAAATTCGCGGATCTGTCTTTGTAGACGCAGATGCGAGCGGCGCGTTTGAGCGCGGGGAAATGCGCCCTGAAGGCGTCACGTTAGAGTTGATGGATGAACAAGGTGAGCGCGTTGGCGTGACAGCGTCGACTAGTTTTGGGCAGTTTGCTTTCGATTCTCTGCCGATTGGTCGCTACACGCTAAAAACCGTGCCGCGTTCGGACAGTGGACTGCCTTTTGCCAGCG
The DNA here is from genome assembly GCA_963922935.1 of uncultured Alphaproteobacteria bacterium. Taxonomy (GTDB): domain Bacteria; phylum Pseudomonadota; class Alphaproteobacteria; order Caulobacterales; family Maricaulaceae; genus Litorimonas. Next base: position 2,935 of record CAWUKE010000078.1, read on the forward strand.
TGACAGCTTCGCCCTTGATTGTCGATCTGACGGAAGAAAGCCAAGGCATGGTGCGCATCCGTTTGCCGCTCAACGGCGGTGACGTACGCGTTGTTGAAGCGAATAGCCCTAATCCAGATGCGCCCGGTGAAGAGACACCCGCAGCAGCCCAACAGACTACCGGACTGCCGCCGCCATAGCGGTAAGCAGTCACCACACCTGGCGGGCACCGTGACAAACGGTTGCCCGCCTTTTTTTTACACGTTAGCGGGGATTATGAGCCGCATTCTATCTGCCATCATTGCTTTATGCCTTATTGGGACATTTGCGCTGCTGGCTTGGCCCGAAGCCTCTTATCAGCGCTACCAGCCGGATCGGGCTTATTTGGACCAAGTCAAAGAGTTTAATATTCCCGGCATGCCAGTGGATTGGGAACAGAAGATTTTTGAGACGGAGGATGGCACGCTTTTACGTTGGGGGGAGACGGGTAATCGGAATAGCGCGAAAGCCACAATTCTCTGGATCCCTGGTTATACGGCCACAATCGATATGTATGGCGAGCATTTCGACCGCCTAGTGCGTCAAGGCTACCATGTGATGGCGTTGGACTTACGCGGGCAGGGCATGTCCGAACGGGACCGTTCTGATCACCCTGAAAAGCTTCATGTCGAAGACTTTTCGATCTATGGTAAGGATGTCGCTGATTTTGTAGCGCAAAACGGGCCCGAGGGCCGTCCTATCGTTCCTATGGCCATGTCTTTCGGTGGCCATGTTGCGTTACGGACGGCGATTGAAAACCCGGACCTTTTCGATGCGCTTTACTTGGTCGCCCCGGCCGTTGAACCGAGGATGGGAGATAGCCCCGAGGCGACTAAGGCTTTGATGACGCTCATGCGCCTGTTTGGTAAAGAACGTCGCTATCTACCCGGACAAGGAAGTTGGCGGGTTACAATGCCCGATATGACGGTATCTGGCCCCGAATATTGCGCGTCTGATCCAAAGCGTTTGCACATGCGTGACGCAATCTTTGCAACTCAGCCCGAGCAACGCGTCGGCGGTGTTACGGCACAATGGGGTTGGGCGTTTATGGAAAGCGCTGACTGGCTATCGCGGAATGGGCGCTATGACGGTTTCAATGTGCCGACGACTATGGTCATGGCAGACGTTGAGAATTTCGTGAAAAATAGCGCGATTACAGAGGCTTGTGACGAAATCCAAAACTGTCAAACGCTTCCAATAGAAGGGTCTGCACACTGCATCACGCAGGAAACCGATGCCGTTCTGGATGTTCTATTCGAAGGCTTGGATGAACTTGTCGATCCGCTTCTGCCCGCTCCGACGTCGGATATTGATCTAACGTTGGAAGAATGAGGGAACGTTATCGCCGAAACCGATAGGGCTCGGTATATCGTCTTTCCGAGTGGATCGTCCACGGCCACGACGCGATCCAGATCGAGACGTTTTCTCCTCATCGCGTGAGGAGTTCGTAGCCTCAGTTCGTGATCGGTCGCGTTTCTTCTCGTCTTTTTTTCGCGGCTCTTTTTTAGGCGCATCAACCTCAGATGTCTGCGCTTTCGTCTCTGAGGCTTTTGGCGTGTTTGCTTCACTCTCAGCACTTTTCTTGCGACCCGGCGCGGCCCGGCGGCGCGCAACGGGTTTGCGCGGCTTTTCTTCAGCCTCTTGGACTTCTACCTCCGAAGCGGTGTTTTGATCGTCCGAAGGCTCACTAGATCGCTTGCGTCCTGATGGGGCCGAGCGTCGTCTCCGTCCGCCTTTAGCATCGCTTTGCTTCTTGCCTCGGGAGGAGCGTCCTCTGCCACGGCCTTCCTTTGGAAAATCTTCGACGCCGGGGATATCGATTTCTTCGATCGCGTCTTTCCCTGTCAGGTCCAGAATGGCGTCATAATTCTTCTCATCAAGCGGCGCGACGAGCATAATGGCGTCGCCTTTTCGGCCCGCCCGACCCGTTCGACCGATCCGGTGAATATAGTCTTCGGAATGGAAAGGGACGTCGTAGTTAAAGACATGCGTGATGGTGGAAACATCCAGACCCCGCGCCGCCACATCAGACGCAATGAGGAATTTCACATCACCCGCTTTGAACTTTTCCAAAGTCTTTGTGCGTACAGATTGCGGTAGGTCACCATGAATAGGCTCCGCATCATATCCATATTTATTCAGCGACTTGGCGATAATATCGACATCTTTTTTGCGGTTGGAAAAGATGATCCCACTCTCAACATCTTCCTGATCGATAAGCCAGCGCAGCGCGTTTCGTTTTAACTTCGCATCAGAGGAGGGAACCCGAGCGATGCGCTGCCGCACTGTTTTTGCTGTGCTGTTCCGACGGGCAATTTGGACGGTTTTGGGTTGGTGCAAGAACTGATCAACGAGACGCTTGATTTCCGGCGGCATTGTCGCGCTGAAGAACAGGACCTGGCGCGTAAACGGCGTGATCTCAAAGATACGCTCAATATCAGGAATAAAGCCCATATCGAGCATGCGGTCTGCTTCATCGACAACGAGTGTTTGAACACCCGTCATCAGGATTTTTCCGCGTTCAAACTGATCGAGCAAACGCCCAGGTGTTGCGATCAGGATATCGACGCCCCGAGTGAGCTTTTTATCCTGCTCAGCAAAGCTCACGCCGCCGATGAGCAAGGCCATTTCTAGCTTTAGATATTTACCGTAAGCTTTGACATCTTCGGCCACCTGTGCGGCAAGTTCACGTGTCGGGCAAACAATCAAGCATCGTGGCATACGGGCGCGCGCGCGACCTGTCGCCAGCTTGTGCATCGTCGGAAGGGTGAAGGCGCCCGTTTTACCGGTGCCGGTTTGAGCAATGCCTAAGACGTCGCGCTGTTGCAGGGCGGATGGGATCGCTTGCGCTTGGATCGGTGTCGGCTTTTCGTAGCCAATCTCCCCCAATGCGCGCAAAATTTTTGCGTGCAGGCCAAGGTCTGAAAAGGTGACATCGACCGGGTCATCCGGGGATATCGCAGCGGAAGAAGTGTCTTGGCTCAAGCGTCTTATCTTTCGGGCGGCCGCACGCCAGGGGTTCTTATCTTTCAGTCGGCGCCGCCCTCCTACGAAGCTGCGCGAGTCGAATCAAGCTAAGCCTGCGCCTTCCGACGAGACAGATTTACGCGTCCCCTATCGGCGATATTTATAGGGTCGGTCATCTTCGACGCTTGGATTATAGCGATCCCGAAGGGCCGTCATACGCGAGCTGAGGCTGAGTTCTTGTCCGTCCCGATACATCGCAACCGGAGCAGTTGTCACTTCTAGCGGATCACCGTCCCAAACGACGAGCGACGCAGGTTGCCCGGCAGCGCGGGAGCCCAGATCAATACCAAACCATTCTGCGGGTGTTGTTGTAATGGCCCGCATCGCGGCTTCACGGGACAGGCCGTCGCCCACCGCATTGCCTGCATGTTGCGCCAAGATACCGGCTTTTACCGTGCCCAACGCCGAAAGCGGCGCGATGGCAAACTCTACGCCTGCAGCATCGAGCCGAGAGGCGTTCTCAAGCGATGCATTGAGCGAGTCAAAACTGTCGGGGAGGTTCTCAAGAGGATCAATGATGACCTTGATATCGTTTTGCGCGAGTTCGTCCGCGACCAAATAGGCCTCTTCAGCGCCAACAAGGATGATGTCGAGTTCAGGCCGATCCGCTTTAACTGCTAGGATCCGGCGTATATCAGACGCGCGACTCACGCTGATCAGCAGCGGCATATCGCCATTGGCCACTGCCCGGAACGCGCGGGCGTCACGGCGTTGGAAGACATCACCTTCAATATGCGCCTGGGGCAGATAGCTTCGGCGAGCATCATCGAGTGCGCTACGAAGCTGCTGGATAGCGGCGCCCCGGGTGCCGCCCGCGCGGTTTGCGCCGGCTTCGCCTAGGGCGATATGCATAAAGGCCTGCTCGGACAAAAGGCTGTCGTCAGTCCCATCTAAAGCCGCGATCATGCCAATCCCGCCAAAGATTTTCTCGCCATCTGGCTGCGGCGTGACGGCGCTGTAAAGAACGCCGCGTCGTCGGGCATTGCCAATATGGACTTCGCGCGGATTAAAGGAATCGGCGGCGAGGATAGAGGCTGAGAACAGCTCTGTTTCGGCGCGCGTATCATTGGTCGAACTTTCCGCCCCAATGTCGACAATCCCAAGAGTGGAGTAGGGGGAAAAGAGACCGGCCGTGATCCAGGCCCCGGAAATCGTTTGTGCGTTAGACGGCTCGCGCAGGCGAGACGCTACAGCAGAAATACGGCCGTCTGTGATCCGCATATCAACCGTACGGGAGCTGCCGTCATCATCAATGAGGTTCGCATTATCGAGAAATAGAGTTTGCGCACTCGCAGGGACGGCCCCCGCGAGCAGAAGGGCAGACGTCAGAAGAAGCTTTCTCATTGCGCAATCTCCGTTCCGCCAATTTCGGTGCCTAAGCGGAAGTCCGATACCGGCTTCAGACCCGCCGCCCGATCAAACATAAGCGCGCCGTCCATATAGACCTGATCGGGGCGCGAAAATGTCGAGAAAGGATCACCGCTCCAGATCACAATGTCGGCGCGTTTGCCGGCTTCTAATGTTCCGGTCTCATCCAAAATACCAAGCGCTTTTGCGGGATTAGCCGTTAGCCATGTCCAGGCTTCATCAGCGGAGATGTCCAATCCAGCACGGTTACCGTTGGCCCAAGCTTTCGCGACTTCCTGATTGAGGCGCTGGATGTTCTTATCATCATCAGAGTGGATCATGGCACACGCCCCCGCTGCGTGGACGAAGGGAATGTTTTCCAAAATCCCGTCATAGCTTTCCATTTTAAAGCCGTACCAATCAGCCCACATGGCTGAGCAGATATCGTTCTCGGCCAGTAACTCGCCGATTTTGTAGCTCTCAACTGCGTGGTGGAAGGTCGTGACTTTGTAGCCGAACTCTTTGGACAGATCGATGATCTGCGCCATTTCATCGGCGCGGTAGCAGTGCATGTTCACGAGGATATCACCGTTCAAAACGCCAGCGAGCGTTTCGAGCTGAATATCGCGCGTATAGTCGTCGCCGCTTTCAACTTTCTTCTTATATTCGGCGCCGCGGATCCAATTAGCGCGATAGCCAGAGACATTGCCCATGCGAGACCCCGGACCGCCGCGATTGCCGTAAACCCGCTTCGGATTTTCGCCGCAGGCCATTTTCAGCGTGTAAGGCGCGTCCGGGAATTTCATCGCTTGCACGGTTGTGGCCGGCATATTGCGCAAGGTCACGCCACGCCCGCCGAAAAGGTTTGCCGATCCGGGCAGGATATGAAGCGTCGTCACACCGCCAGCCAGAGCCTCGTCAAAACCCGGGTCTTGCGGCCAGACACCATGTTCTGCAAAGACTTCGGATGTAATGGGGGAGGTGATCTCATTCCCATCACCATGGGCGTTAATGCTGGGTGTTGGGTAATTACCCAGATGGCTGTGAATATCGATAATTCCGGGCGTGACGAAGCGGCCTTCTGCATCGATGACCTCAAGATCACCTGCCGCCAGATCCACCCCAATTTCTGATATCCGGCCCTCAACAATACGAAGGCTATTGGCGCTGGTTTCTTCGCCTGTTCCGTCAATGATGCGGGCGTTGGTGATCAGCGCATCGACGCTAGGCAGTGGCGCGTAAGTGCTCGGAAAGGCTGTCGGGAGTTCAAATTCGACAGTCTCTTTTTCGTCACTGTCTGTTTTGGATGTGTCATTACCCGCCAAAGGACCGCACGCCACGAGGGCGGCAGAGCAGAGAAGAGGTATTAAATGTCGCATGGCGCTTCCTAGCGCTATCAACGCCAAGCGCAAGCGGGCTCAATCGAATTTCGCCTCAATCATCAGCGCGTCTGCCAAGCGGGCCTTATAGTCGTCACGCGGGATTTCTATCGCGCCGAGAGAGGCCAAATGGTCCGTCATGAACTGACAATCCAGCAATGTGAAACCACGACCTCGAAGTCGCTCAATCAGAACGATGAGCGCCAGTTTGGACGCATTGGTGACGGTGCTGAACATGCTTTCGCCAAAGAAGGCGCTGCCTTGGCTCACCCCATATAGCCCCCCGACCAAACGCTCATCTTCCCACACCTCAACAGAATGCGCGTCGCCTTGTAAGTGTAGGACGGTATAGAGCTGCTCAATTGGGACGCTAATCCAGGTGTCGTGACGCAGTTCGGCGCAAGACCAGATCACTTGCGGGAAGTCCTTATTGATCGTGGTCCGCAAGCTCGTTTTGCGGCGGAATTTCTCCATGGAGCGAGAGGGTTTAAAAGTCTCGAGCTCAAAGATCGCGCGCTGTTCAGGGTCCAGCAAAAAGATGTTTGACGCATCCCGGTTGTCCGCCATTGGGAAAATACCCCGGCGGTAGCACTCAATCAGCTCTTTCGGACCAAACGTTCCCACCTTGCCTAAGACTGCTGAGATTTAAGCCTCGCTTTAAGCTTGCG
>CAWUKE010000079.1:0-9366 GCA_963922935.1 uncultured Alphaproteobacteria bacterium
AAAGCGGGTTTCAGGGCGCTCACTCTGCACCTGCCTTGGTCATGTCGAGCGCGCCAAAGTCAGCATCCATCATCTGTTTGACACGCGCATGGTCGTTCAGACGATCTTCGACGCCAAAGCTGCGCGCGGAGAGGGTGTTGTCGTCCGCTTTCTGCACAGTCGCGGTTGTTGGACAGGTTCCTGTGCTCGCGTAAGAAATCGCCGTAGACAGTAGAGCCTCATTCGGATCGCCTAGCGCTTCGCTAAAGTCATCATCTACTTCGCAGCCGACACTGACCGGACCCGCAGCCCCCGTCATCTCACCGGGCGCGAAGCCATCGTCAAAGTCACCAAAGCCGGCCGCATTCACGCCGCGGAAGTGAAGCGGCGCAAACGTCACGCCGCAGTTTTCCGTCGGGAACTGGCCTGTGGATTTCCCGCATGTGCGCGTCCCGATCTGAATAACGTCCACACCAATCCCGGCAAGACCGTTCATCACGGCTTCGGACGCCGAGCAAGAGCTAGCCGTTGTCAGGACAAAGACGCGGTTTAGATTGAGCGTTGGCAAAGCCGTACCATTGGCCACAGAGAAGCCAACACCCGTATCAATAAAGGGAATGGGCGAAACGGTCTGACCTGTCACAGGGTTTACGCCGGGTATGCGGCCATTAAATTCCTGCGAGTAGAACACACGGTCCGCGCTATCGCCACCGGCGGACATATATCCGATTTGCGCTGCGAGGGCGAGAAGACCACCGCCATTATAACGGAAATCGAGGACAAGCTCGTCAACATTTTCTCCGGACAGTTGCGTGAAAGCATTCAAGAGCTGCTCCTCACCACTGAAAGGCGAGAAGGTGTGGTAATGGATGTAACCAATCTTCTGACCACCTTGCTCAATCACTTCGACCTTATTCACAGGCTCAATCGTGATGGACTGAGACGTTAGCGTGATGGTTTCACGCGTGCCGTCAGGGCGTTCAATCAGGAAGACATGGTCCTCCCCAACCGCTGACGGGAATAAGCCTTCGACAATGACATCGATTTCGGCGTTCGTGTTGCCTGTTTCAAAGCTCACACCATCAATTTCAATGATCTTCGCGCCGCGAGTAAATCCGCCGGCTTCGGCGTTACTGCCCTCTTGCGTGAAAGAAACGCGCCAATCCCGGGGAAGGGTGTTCGTCTGAATGCGCGCAAATTCCGCGCCATATCCAAAGACGGGGTCGCCGCTGCGTGTGGCTTCGAAATCTTCCGTGGATTGCGTGAAAGAAAAGCGATCCGTCGGGCGTCCAGCTGGGGACGTCGTTGTCGTCAACAGTTCGTCGAAATAGACCTGAGGGTCGGTAAAACCGTTCGGGTCGCGGTCTGTGACCTCATCATAATAGAGATAGGTCTCGTTCATCCATGACCGCAACCAGAACAGCTCGTGAAGCAGCTCGCCCTGCTGATCAGGCCGCGCATTGCCGTCTGGGTCTGTATCCGTGCGAACAACCGCACAATAATCTTTAAACGTCGTCGACGCGGGAAACTCGCCAGAAACGAAATTCGGAATTGCCGGTGCCGATGGTGGGGGAGGCGGCGGTGGCGGCGGTGGCGGAGGAGGAGGGGACACAGTGACGGGCGGTGTGACGGTCGATCCGCCCCCTCCGCCGCCGCCGCCGCAAGCGGCGAGGATCGGGATAGAACTCGTGAGTAAAAGCGCGGTAGCGAAAGTACGAATATGCATGTAGAACCCAAATGTTGACGTGCCCCAACGAACCGACCCTATGAAAGGCGGCGGCATAACGTCAAGTTAACCGCGCAGGGCAAGCCGTCACAGTTTAGTGAGGCTTTTTGCAGGGTTTAGTGGCTTTTGCCCGCTGGGAGAGTTCGGGCGCAAAGAAAAAGGCGCCGGTGTCCCGACGCCTTATTGTGTCCGACCGTAAAAGCGGCGTTTATGCTGCGGCTTCGTCCTCAGAATTATCATTATCTTCCGCCTCTTTCGCGGCTTTTGCGGCCTGGCGTGAGCGGGCTTTGGTTAGCGTGTCGATCATTTCGTCCATGGCGACGTCGGTGCTGACCTTTTTGATCGCAGAGACTTCCCGCATCATGCGGTCCAGCGCGCGCTCATAGAGCTGACGCTCAGAATAGGACTGCTCGGGCTGGGCGTCTGTGCGGTGCAGATCACGAACGACTTCGGCAACCAGAATCAGGTCGCCGGAATTGATCTTGGCTTCATATTCCTGCGCCCGGCGGGACCACATGGTCCGCTTGATCCGCGCCTTGCCTTTCAAGGTCGTGAAGGCATCTTTGAGGATCAATTCATTAGACAGGGCGCGCATGCCGGATGTCCCCGCTTTGGCGGTCGGAACGCGCAGGGTCATCTTGTCCTGCTCGAACTTCACAACATAGACTTCGATGTCAAAGCCCGCGATGACTTCCTGTTCAATCGCAATCACTTCGCCGACCCCGTGCGCCGGGTAGATCACATGTTGGCCGACCTTGAAGGTGACTTTTTTGGACGCAGATTTCTTGCCGCCGGACTTGCGCCCGGACGATTTAGCTGTTGCCATGGATGTTTCGCCTTATTTTTGTTTTTGCGCGCCTCTATTCAACACAGGGGCGTAAAACAGTTTCCCTTCTAGCACACAACGCGTGCGCCGAGAGACTGGCCACGCGTTGTTCATGACAATAGTATAACACATTTTTCGACAAAAAGCGACTCCGCAAGAATAGTCGTTATTTATATTGCTTTTCAGAGGCTTACGGTTCAGCCATGACAGGCTATGCGCGCCGATCAATATCTTGTCCAGAAAGGCTATTTCTCCAGTCGCGCCCGCGCGCAGGCCGCAATCAAAGCCGGTCTTGTGACCGTAAATGGTCGCGTTTTGAAAAAAGCCTCTGCCGTCATTCCGGACGGCGCCGCTATAAAAGCGGACCAGCCCCACCCTTATGTCAGTCGGGGCGGATTGAAGTTGGCTCATGCTCTGCAAGCCTTTGATATTGGCGTCAAAGATCGCATCTGCCTTGACGTGGGGAGTTCCACAGGCGGATTTACCGATGTGCTGCTTCGCGCAGGGGCGGCCAAAGTTTATGCCGTCGATGTCGGGCGGGATCAGCTAGACCCAAGCCTCCGGTCTCACCCGCGCGTCGTGTCGATGGAAGGTCAGGATGCGCGGGCACTCCACAGCGCTATGTTCGACCCTATTCCGGACCTGCTCGTTTGTGATGCCAGCTTCATCTCCATCACGAAGCTCCTCGGTCCAGCCATGGAGTTTACGCAAGAGGCTGTCCTTCTCTTCAAGCCGCAATTTGAGGTCGGACGCGAGAATATCGGCAAAGGCGGGATTGTGAGGGGCGGCGTCGACGCTGCGGAGGATCAGGTGAAGCGCTGGATCGCAGATCAAGGCTGGCGCGTTATCGCGACGACGGACAGCCCGATCGAAGGGGGATCTGGCAACCGCGAATATCTCTGGCATGCGCGCCGTTATGGATCTTCGCTTTGACCTTGACCTAACGCCATCAGCCCGAGCGCGCCGAAAGCAATGAGCAGGCTAAACCAATCCAGACCTCCACCGGCTAGATAACGCTGCACCGATAATCCGATCAGCAGAAGCGCCAGAGCGAGAAGGGCAAGTTTGAACCAGCGGGACATAGACCCCCTCTAACGTTATGATAGACCGCAGACAAACCGCGCCCGCCGCTTGAAGGGCGCGGGCCTGCGCGTTATGGGCGCGCGATCATTTTGACCGGATTCTATCATGCATGAATTTCGTAGCCATACTTGTAACGCTTTGCGCGCCTCGGACGTGGGCGAAACGGCCCGCCTGTCCGGCTGGGTCCACCGTAAGCGGGAGCACGCCAATGCGCTATTCATTGATCTGCGCGATCACTACGGCCTGACGCAAGTCGTCGTCTATCCGAACGTCGACTTCTACGAAGCCGCCAAGCGCGTGCCGTCAGAAAGTGTGATTACCGTGACCGGCGAAGTGCTGGCCCGAGACCCAGAAGCCGTAAATGCCGAAATCGCGACAGGTGAGATTGAGTTGCGTGTGGCGGAGTTCCACATTGAAAGTGCCGCTGATCCACTGCCGCTGCCGGTCTTTGGCGAGCCGGACTACCCTGAAGATATCCGCCTGACGCACCGCTATCTCGATCTGCGTCGGGAGACATTGCACAAGAACATTATCCTGCGCGGCCAAGTGATCAATTCCTTACGCCGCCGCATGATCGAACAGGGCTTTACAGAGTTTCAGACGCCGATCCTGACGGCGTCTTCACCAGAAGGCGCGCGCGACTTCCTCGTCCCAAGCCGCCTCAACCCCGGTAAATTCTACGCCCTGCCGCAAGCGCCGCAGCAGTTTAAACAGCTGCTCATGGTGGCGGGCTTTGATCGCTATTTCCAGATCGCGCCCTGCTTCCGCGACGAAGATGCGCGCGCCGACCGCTCTCCGGGGGAGTTCTACCAGCTCGATATCGAGATGAGCTTCGTCACCCAAGAAGACGTCTTCAACGCGATTGAGCCCGTCATGGCCGGTGTGTTTGAAGAGTTCGCAGACGGCCGCGCGGTCGAAACGCCGTTCCCGCGCATTCCTTACAAAGAGGCGATGACGAAATACGGCTCCGACAAGCCGGACCTGCGTAACCCGCTGGAACTGATCGACGTCTCTGACTTCTTCATGGATGAGAGCAAGACAGGCTTTGGTATCTTCGCCAAGATCACAAAAGGCGGCGGCAAGGTCATTGCGGTCCCAGCCCCTGGTGCGACGGACAGCCAGTCTCGCAAATTCTTCGACGAGATGGATAAATGGGCGAAGAAGGAAATGCAGGCCCCAGGACTCGGCTATGCCCGCTTGCGGGAAGATGGCGGCGTGACCGTTAGCCAAGACCCGGTTTTGAAAAACTTCGATGCCGACCATCTCGTGGATTTCCTCAAGGCCACGGGCCTGAAGGCCGGCGATGGCGTCTTCTTCTCAGCGGGAAAAAAGGGCGACGCCTACAAACTCGCAGGGGCCGCCCGCGACCGTGTGGGGGCGAATCTCGGCCTGATCGAAGAGGGCGTGTTTAAGTTTTGCTGGATTGTCGACTTCCCCATGTATGAGTGGGACGAAGACGCCAAAAAGGTCGAGTTTTCCCACAACCCCTTCTCCATGCCGCAAGGCGGGATGGCCGCGCTCGAGGCTGCCGATACGGAAGAGAAGCAGCTCGACCTGTTGGCCTATCAGTACGACATTGTCTGCAACGGCGTGGAGCTGTCGTCCGGCGCGATCCGGAACCACAAGCCGGAAATCATGTATAAAGCGTTTGAGTTGGCGGGCTATGACAAGTCTGTGGTCGACACAGAATTTGCCGGCATGATCAATGCGTTCAAATATGGTGCGCCACCGCATGGCGGAATCGCGCCCGGTGTGGACCGGATTGTTATGCTGCTGGCGGGCACAAACACGATCCGCGATGTGATCCTGTTCCCAATGAACGGCAATGCGCAAGACCTGATGATGAAAGCGCCCGCCGAAGTCTCGCCTGAGCAGCTGCGCGAGCTCAACATCCGCCTCTCAGAGGACGCGAAAAAAGCGCTCGCCGAAGAGAAAGAGGCCCAAGGCTAGATTGGGGACAGCGAGGCTATGTCAAATATGACGGCGTGGCTGACCCTCATCTGCGCAGGGTTGTTTGAAATCGGCTGGCCGCTTGGCTTTAAGATTTCGCAGATGCAGGGCCGTTTTGCCTTTGGTATCACCATGGCCGTCATCTGCATGGCCATTAGCGGCTACCTGCTGTGGACGGCGCAAAAGACGATCCCTATCGGCACCGCCTATGCTGTCTGGACAGGGATCGGCGCGGCCGGGACATTTGCTATCGGCGTCGCCTTCTTCGGCGATGCATCCAGCCTGATGCGCTGGTTCTGTGTGGCGTTGATTATTGCGGGCGTGGCGGGTTTGAAGCTGGCGAGCCCCGCCTAAATCCAGACTTTAGCGCGTGATTGCGTCCCGCGACTGCGTCAGATCGCTGTGAATGCGCTGCAAGCGGGTCCGCATTTGCGGATCGCGCGCACTGACGAGCAAAAATTCAATGTCCGCCAAAGCCCGGTCGAGGGCTGCGACGCTGGTACGGTTTTGCTCCAGAGCGGCTGTTGGGGCGACGACAGGCGGGTCAATCGTATCGCCGTCGCAATGGCCTAAGGCGAGGCCAGCGGGAAGTTTGGTGTGGCGATTACCGCACGCGCCTTCAAGCTGCGCTTGGGTAAGGCCTTCGACAAGAGATAGATCAGAGTGGGAAAGGTTTGTCCCGTTAAGAGACGCATCGGTCAGTGTCGCCAAGCCAAACCTGACCCGCGTAAACTGACCTCCATCCAAAACAGCGCCGGACAAATCAGCATTATCAAGACGGGCGCGATCAAAATTACTTCGCGCCAGGTTAGAGCCGCTGAGCTTCGCGCCCGTCAAATTGGCGGATTGGAAGTCATTGTCGTGAAACTGTCCACGTTCTAGTTCGGCGCGGTGTAAATTTGCGTGGCGCAGCGTGGAATGGGTGAGGGTGGCCCCGGTCAGGGTCGCATCTTCGAAAACGGCTTCGCGCATAATGACTTGTTCGCCGCGGACGCCGTAAAGTCGGGCTTTGCGAAAATGCGCACCGGTGAGGTCAGAGCCGTGCAGCTTACCGCCGGAGAGATTAGAATCGTTAAACAGAGAACCGGCAAAATTCGCATTTTTCAATGTCATGCCGTTCATGCGCTTGCCGGACAGATCGCAATTGGCGCAGGAACCGGACGAGGCGTGTAAGGTCGCATCGACCCGCAGCTGCCCGCTAGCAACGCTTGGGAGGAGGGTAAGCGGAGCTGCGAGCAGCGTGAGGGTCGCGATCGCGCGTCTGGGAGTCTTAAAGGCCGCGCGGTGCATGTGGGTCTGGGAGTGTTTATCCACGAGTAGCTCTATAGAGGTCGCGCGCGCTTTCACGTACTTACGGAGTGGTAAGAAAGCAGTTTTCCGTGAAACATACCTAACGCGCCGTTAAGACGCCACATTCAACGCACACGCATGCTTTACCGACTCGTCCCGCTGCGGCATAGGGGCGGAGGTTACGCTTTGGAGGCTGCCACATGGCAATCCTAAAACAGATTTTTACCTGGTGGAATGGTGCGACGCTGGGCACGCGGTTCAGCCTGCGCGGCTTTACCAAGGTCGGTGAAGACGAATTTGGCAATGTCTACCACGAAGCGAAAAAGGCCAGCCCGGAATATGAAGGGCGCAAACGCCGCTGGGTCATCTATAAAGGCTATGCCGATCCCACGACCGTCCCACCAGAATGGCATGGGTGGCTACACCATAGCTATGATGAGCTTCCGGAGAATATCGGCATTAAGCGTCACGACTGGCAATTGCCGCACAAGCCCAACATGACGGGCACGCCGATGGCTTATAAGCCGAAGGGATCATTGGATCGTGGCGCAAAGCGGGCCGATGTGGCGGCTGATTACGAAGCCTGGACGCCGGGTGACTAAGCGATGATGAAAGCGCTTCTCATCGCAGGTTTTGTCACAAGCGCTGTGCCTGCGCTGGCTACTGCCAATGCCAATATCAAAGGCACAGCCGTCAAGTTGCGCGCGCTTGATAAAGTGACGGCGCGCACCTTTGATTATACGGTCGAACTGGGCGAGACCTTAGACTTTGGCAGCCTGACCATCCATGCGCGCCATTGCGAGGTCGCCCCGCCGACAGCGCTGCCAGAAACTTATGCCTTCTTGCAGATTGATGATCGCCGCTTGGGCAGCGACGCGCAAGACGAAGGCGCGGTAGAGCGTATATTCTCGGGTTGGATGTTTGAATCCCGTCCGGCTATTTCTGCGCTGGATCACCGTGTCTATGACGTGTGGGTGATCGGCTGTGAAACCCCCGCTAACCGCGTTGAGGGCCTTCGCGACAACCGCGATTATCGCCCAGACCGCCTCTAAGCCTCCAACGCCGCCACAGCCGCTGCATCGCGCGGGGTGATCTCACCGTCGCCCCGGAAATATTTCCAGCTGCGGGCGCATTTTTTGGCGCTACTGTCTTTCAGGTCCTCGACCGTGATTTCGCGGCCTGCGAGATCGGCTTCTGACACGATCAGGTAATCGGCCAACACGTCTTTGGGGTCAGACGGATCCGCGTAGACGTCGTTCCGGCTGATGCCGAGCGCGTCGAGCGTGGCGACCAGATCGCCAGCGGGTGCAATCACGCGGGCTTCGAGCGACGACTTGATGACTTTCTCTCGCCGCAGCGGTTCAATGGCTTCGTTTACGCTGTCGCGGAAGGTGCGGACCTGCTCCATATGATGAGCCAGCGCCGCATTTTCCCACCGCTCTGGCGCGTCCCGGAAGCCTTCTAAATGCACGCTCGTGTCATGCCGTGTCTGCCAGACTTCTTCCATCGTGAAGCAGAGGATCGGGGCAAGCCACGTTGTGAGCCGTTCAAAGATGGCATGCATCACCGTCCGACACGCCCGACGGCGGGTGCTGTTCAGCGGGTCGCAATAGAGCGCGTCCTTGCGGATATCGAAATAGAACGCCGACAGATCATTGGTGCAGAAATTGAACAGCTCGGAATAAATGCGGCGATGTTCGTGACCGGCCACCCAGTCCTTATGCTTGCCCGTGATCTCATGCAGACGGTGCAGGACCCAGCGTTCCAGCGCGGGCATCTCGTCATAAGACACAGCCTCCGCCTCATCATAGCCGTCCAGCGCGCCGACCAGATAGCGCAGCGTATTGCGCAGCTTGCGATAGGCATCGACATTGGTTTGGATGATTTCTTTGCCGATTTTCAAATCGTTATAGACGTCAGAACTGGCCACCCAGAGGCGCAATATGTCGATCCCGAACTGCTTGGCAATGTCAAGCGGGCTCATCGTATTGCCGAGCGATTTGGACATTTTCAGGCCCTTTTCGTCGACCACGAACCCGTCCGTCATGACCGCTTTATAGGGCGCTTCGCCATAGACGGCGCAGCTCTCCAGCAGGCTCGACTGGAACCAACCGCGATGCTGATCAGAGCCTTCGAGATAGAGGTCCGCGCGGTCGGGCAGGTCGTCCCGCTGCTTCAGGCAGAAGGCGTGCGTGCAGCCGGAATCGAACCAGACATCGAGAATGTCATTGACCTTCTCCCATCCCGTTTCCCCGCCCATGAAGTCCTCAGCCGGCGTATCGAACCAGCCATCTACGCCCTGTTCGCGGACAGCCGCAAGGATGCGGGCGTTGATGTCTTCCGCATCGTCACGCTCCGTGTGGAGGTTACCGTTGGCATCCACCAGGATCGTTATCGGCACGCCCCAGGCGCGCTGACGACTAACGAGCCAGTCCGGGCGATCCGCGACCATCGTCTGCAGGCGATTACGCCCGCGTTCGGGGTAGAAGGTCGTCTTGGCAATCTCGGCGAG
>CAWUKE010000080.1:0-9345 GCA_963922935.1 uncultured Alphaproteobacteria bacterium
GGCGTGATTTCCAACACACCCGGACAAAGCTTTGGGGCCTCTATTCGTCCCTTGGCGGAAAAAGCCCACTGGAACGGCCTGACGGGTGGGGTATCGCGCTGGAACAATCGCGCGATTGTCATGGCACAGGCGCCCCTCCCCGCGCCGGGAATTCTGCCCGTACTCACACCATCAGACGAGCGGTCATTCTGGACGAAACTCGTCGAACTCGACGCTAATAGCCTCTTAGATCAGGGCTGGACCCTACCAGACTGGAATTGGCCAAAGATCGACAGCGATGCGATCAAATCCCGGTTCAAATCTGAAACGACTAAAGGTGACCCTA
Organism: uncultured Alphaproteobacteria bacterium; assembly: GCA_963922935.1. GTDB lineage: Bacteria > Pseudomonadota > Alphaproteobacteria > Caulobacterales > Maricaulaceae > Litorimonas. The sequence continues at coordinate 326 of CAWUKE010000080.1, forward strand.
AACCGATTAGCCTTCCGTCAGAAGCTTCACCAGAAGCAGAGAGAACTGACGTCACGGATAAAGGCGCTGCTGTCAAAAGGCCTAGCGCGGACACAGTAATTACCGTCGACAGCCCGCCAGTGCGTGTCGCTGAGCTCACCCCGGCTGAAGGGCCTGCCACACTGACCATTGCGGCACCTGCGTCTCAAGCCCCAACACTCCCCCGTTTGCGCGGTTCAATCGATCTATCCGATGTTCGTCATGAGACAAAAACGAAAACGCGCAATGTCTCTCGTTGGATTAAAAGCAGTTGGGCAGAGAAACGTCGCAGCTTCAAAGTGGGTCTGCGTGAGCTGGAGATCAAAACGAACAGGGCCCGGGCCGAGCTGCGCGACAAGACGGGCCTGCATGCGCCGAATATGCGCGGCATTCGGATCGGAGGATATGAGATCCCGCCCGCCATCTTTGCGCTATTCCTGGCGTCCATTCTTACGGTTATCGGCTTATTCTTTGTGACAGCAAAGGGTCGGGGCGCGTCCCACCACTGAAGCTCGGATAAAAAAGCGCGTCTTAGCGGCTCGCCTCAGTAGGCAGGATAAGGTGCGCTGTTGTCCCGCGGCCTTGCATACTATCCAGCTCAAGCTGTCCGCCATGCAGTTCTGCCAGCTGGCGGACGAGTGCGAGACCCAGGCCGGTGCCCCGCGCTTCTGTTGAAAGACCCGCAGCGCCCTGAACGTAAGGCTGTCCGATGCGCGCAATCTCATCCGCGCCCATACCAGGGCCTTGATCAGCCACGGAGAGCCGCATTTGACCGCCCTGCGCCATGGCAGCAACCCGCACGTGGCTTCCTTTAGGCGAGAATTTAACGGCGTTTGAAAGCAAATTGAGCAGAGACTGACGCACGGCTTTGCGATCGGCGGTAATCAGCAAGACATCATCTTGCGGCAGGTCCATTTCTATCGCCACGTCGGCGGCATCAGCCGCAGGTCGGATCATTTTGACGGAGCTTCTCACCACATCTGAGACATCAAATGTGTCCAGCGTCAGGCTATACCGACCCGCTTCAACTTTGGAGAGATCGAGCACATCACCAATCAAATCGAGCATATATTGGCCGCTATCGTGGATCAGGTCCGCATATTCCGCATATTTACCCGGCAAAGGCCCGAAGAGGCGGGAGCGCATCATATCAGAAAACCCAATGATCGCATTGAGCGGTGTCCGCAGCTCATGACTGACGCCTGCAAAGAATAGCGTTTTATCGGCGGCTTCTTGCTCGGCGGCCTTGTGGGATTGGCGCAGTGCGTCGAGACGGACTTCCTCATCAGAGCGATCAATCGTGTGTAAGAGAAGGCCACCCCCTTCAACAGGGGTAAAACGCGCATCCAGATGGGAGAAATCACTCGCCAGTGGGCCTAAGGCAATGCGCGCGTCTTTCGCGGATCGGGTTCGCCGGGCTGTATGGGCTGCCTCTAGGATTTGCGCTGTGGCCGAGGGGTCTGCCGCCAGATCACTCAGGGCCGGACGGTTGGTCAAATTTTGCAGGCCGAAATGGACACGCCCTTTTTCATTACTGTCGATCAGCAGATTGTTCGCATCAAATTCGAACAAACCACCAGACACACCCTGTCGCCACGGAATGCCACTGCCAGATCCGCTGGCGTCTATCGCCGCGCGATTATCCGTTGCGGCGATCATTCCGGCGATCAGGAGCGCAAACGTAGCGGCGATCCCAATAAGAGAGAGCAACCGCAGAGCCTCTTCGGATAATGGGCTCGACAAAACTCCAAAATAATCCGCGCCGAAATAAGTGCCAATCAAGGCGATAGCCGAAAGAACGAAACCCTCAACAACACGCCCGCGAAAGAACAACATGCCCATAATCGGCACGGTTAGAAACAGGCTCCACAGTCCAATCGGACCTCCAAGAAGGGCGCCGACACTGGCAAATCCCGTCCAGATCAACAAAATGACCGCTTGGCCCCAGTCCCGTTGGACAACCGGCAAGAACAAAAGAGTCAAAAGCGCCGGCGCCAGGAGAAATAGCCCCACCGGCAGTAAGGTTTCAAAGTCTGCGCCGCGAAAGCCGGCAACCGCCAGGCCCGCAAGCACGGTCACCGCCCAAATGAAAAGCGGTCCCACTAAGCGGCTGATTGAATATCGCGCCATGACGCTCCGTCTAACTATTAGGCGCTATATGCGCATCATTTATCGTTAACGCGGCTTAGCCTGAAAAGCGAAGTGAATTCGCGTGAGGCGATAAGTGCAAGCGCAGGCTTCGCTTTCTTGCCGGAGTCCGTCTCAGTCCCTATTTGCTGCCTATGACAGAGACGCAGACATGGCCTGACGACGTTGCCGAACTGATCGAGGATTTTGAATTTCTCGACGGCTGGGAAGAACGCTACATGCATGTCATCGACCTCGGGCGAGCCTTACCCCCGCTTGAAGAGGCCGAAAAGGTCGATGCGAATAAAGTCTTGGGATGTGCCAGTCAGGTTTGGGTCGTTTCAAATCGGGATGCGGAAGGCCGTCTGAATTTCCGAGGGGATTCTGACGCCCACATCGTACGGGGCCTTGTTGCAATCACCACGCAAATATTTTCCGGCAAGTCAGACGAAACCATCCGCTCCCTCGATGTGGAAGCCATTTTCGGGGCCTTAGGCCTGTCCGAACATTTGTCTAGCCAGCGCGCCAATGGTCTGCGGTCTATGGTGGCGCGCATCAAGCGCGACGCAACAGCTTAGCACGCTAAACTCATCCAGCGTTTTCCTAACTAAAGATATCGACGATCGAATTCATTGCCACACCCTCTTTCACGCGTCGCAGTTCAAAATAGGTTGAGGCGATAATCAACGCCGTAATGAGCTGGGCGATGATTTCCCCAAATGTGCTAAATATCTGCGCGATTATTGACCCGATGCCAAAGCCTACAGTCGTGGAGACGCCTGACTGAAACTCAAAACTAGACTGCACCCCCATAGCAATACCTGGGATCGATGCGATCACGCCGATAACCATGCCAATGATCGCTGTGATGACAAAGATGCCGAATGTTTGCCATTTATAGCCACTGGTCAGCTCCCAAGACCGCGACATGGCTTCAGTCGGGGAGGTTTTTTCCATCACGAGTACAGCGACAACGACGAACCATCCTGCATATAAAACCAGACCTGGGATGATCAGCAGGATAAATCCGATCGCAATCGCGAGGCCCGACAGGATCCCTAAGCCCAAAAGGCTCCAAAAGCGCCCGAGCATGACCTTAACAGATTGGCGCATGGAAACCGGCTCGCCTGTCCATCCTCTCAGGGCCGCAAAGATAATCGCGGCCGGCAAAAGAATAGCCCCGACAATCGTCCCCACGACACTGATGACAAACCCAATCCATAGGGGAGCAGCCGCAACACTAGAGGCCTCATTCACGCCCATGGCCAGCATCAAAATCAGAATAGCGATCAGGGTTGGAACCCCAACGATTAGCAAAGCTGTTAAAACAAACGGGATGAAATGTTGCCGAAGCAATGAAAAAGCCCGCCCTATGACGTCACCGAATTCAAAAGACCTATAATCTTTGCGCTGCCAGTCATATTGCGGCTGACCCGCCTGATCAGCTAGCCCGTTTTGGTCTGACATTGTCTGCCCCCACCCCTTTAGTTATTTTTGGTCCCGATCGCCTTTAACTCGCAAGATCATGTCCAGACCCAAGACGGCAATCAAGCCAGTCATGAGCGCAAAGAGCGGATGTCGCAACGCGAACAGGGTTACTATCCCGATCACAATGCCCAATAATATTGCGTAAGGATGAAGTCGCATGGCTAAGAGATAGGGACTATCGAACCGGTCCGCAATTCACATGCTCCAACTCAACGTCCCAATAAAGATAGTCCAGCCAGCTTTCATGAAGATGATTAGGTGGAAATTTGCGTCCCATAGACTGAAGTTGATGCATTGTCGGGCGGTAGGGTTTAATCTGCGGATGCATGCCTGCCTCTTTCGGGTGGCGGCCGCCTTTTTTAAGATTGCATTTGGAACAGGCCGCGACGATGTTCGTCCAGCTTGTCTTACCGCCCAGGCGGCGCGGTAAAACATGATCAAATGTTAGCTCTTCTTTGCTGCCGCAATAAACACACTGAAAGCCGTCCCGAAGAAACAGGTTAAACCGCGTAAAGGCCGGCGTACGGTTTTGGGGGACATAGTCCTTTAGCGCGACGACTGACGGCATTTGCATTTCAAAGGTCGGACTACGGACGTATTGCTCGTAATGATCCACCACATTGACCCTGTCGAGAAAGACAGCTTTCACAGCGTCCTGCCAACTCCAGAGGGAAAGCGGAAAATAGGAGAGCGGTTGATAGTCAGCATTCAAAATCAGACAGGGATAGTTCCCAGACGAGACAGGCACCGCGTCACGCAATGCATCCGGTGTGGTCTGTAGGCTCATATCAGATCCCCCCGCTCGACGTCGGGAGTTCGGAAATATAACCGTTTTGCTTCAGATCGTAAAAACTGAAAACGTTGTCTCCCGGATGACGGAACAGCGATTCGTCTGATCCGTTTCTTGCTCTGCTATAGCTAGGACAAATGTCGGGTCTGTGACAAGGGAATGACGAGAGGGCGGGTCTGCGGCAAATATTCCCTCAATATACAGGCGCAAGCCGTGGTCTTTTGATAATCTGGCGTTCACGTGCGCCCCGTCAGAGCGCATGGTGTGTCTGTGATTCGGTTATATGCACTGACCTTCAAAATGGGTCTCTGGGGTACTTTGGGAACCCTTTGGCTTGCTTCGCCCGCCTTTGCGCAGGACGTCCGGGTCTTAAACACGCAGACAACCGAACTTCAGGCTGATGGCTTAGAAAGCCACGTTGTCGCTCGCGGTCTGGGCGAAATTTCAGATATGGCCCTTGCTGAAGACGGGACTGTCTTTACGACTGACCAAAGAAGCGGCCGTATCTGGACCATTCGGGACCGGGGGCTCGATGGGAATGCTGATATTGTTCAGGCTTTGCCGCACCGCTTTGATCGCCCAAGCGGCATAGCGATTTCTAAGGGACAGATTTTTGTGACTGATCGTGGCGGTTTGTGGCGAATTGAAGCCGCCGGAACACCCGTTCTCATCGCCCCTTTTGCCAAGGCTAATGCGGCGGCGGGTCCGCATCCCCTTGCGATCGACGAAACAGGGATTTTGAGCTTAGGGCTAACGCGCAGCGATGGAACAGCCCAGCTGCTATCAGTTGATCCGATGACGGGGACCGCGCGAAATGTTGCGAGCGTCCCCGGTATCTTTGTCGCCTTCAGCAAGGGGCCAGCGTCAACGCCGCAATTCAAGGTCATTCAAAATCAAGAGACAACATTCATTGGGCCGACGCTGGAAACGCTTCAGCCTTTAGCCAGCGGCGCCCAATCTGTTTGGATTGATGCTGATCTCGGACGGCTCGTTATTGGCACGGAAAACGGCTTGTTTGCGCAAGCCGCTACAATTCTCGGCATCGAAGATGAACGAGACGCGATCCTAACAGGTGTAAGCGTCGGATCTATCCTAATTGATGAGCGCGGTATCTTATTTGCCGCAAAAGCCGATGGCAGCCTGCGTTTGATTAGGCCTCGTCGCGCCCGTCGATCCGCTAAGCCGACGCCCCCAATAGTGCCTGAACTCAGCCTTGATCCCGAACCCCTCATCCTACGCGGATCAGGCATAGGAGAGGCTTCGCAAATCGAACAGTTTAAAGACGAGCCCAATCAAAAGGACGAGATCGTCGAATAAGGCATATCCAGTTTTTCAGCGAGTTTGCGCAGTCGGAACGTCACCTGCTCCGTCAGGAGTTCCGCCGTCTGACTTCTTAGGGTCAAAGTCCCATTATCAACCGAAAGCGACAATTCGGAAACGAGTTCCGGCGTTCGCCCCGTCGCGACAATCGCCAAACGGATAGCGGCACCCAAAACCTCTGCGGAACGGATTTGATCATCATTCAAAAGGGTTTCAACCGCACGCTTATTCGGGGCAGATTTGGAATGGGATACTGAGCGGAATTGGCTCAAGGCAAGCCACGTTCTCATTGGATGAGATAAGCCCGCAATCGGGGCATAAAGCACGTTTTGAAAGACGACATCCGCCCGATAGTCAGGATGCAAATTTTTACCAAGACCCGCGAGCAGACACGCCGCCTGTCGCAAGCGTTGATCAGTCCCATGATCAAAAGCTGGCGGCAGGGCGTCTGCGATCCCATCCACAAAAGCCATAAGAGGCGGGCCGAAATATTCGCTTTGTAATGAGCCTGACGCAAAATCCCGACACCCATCCAGAAGTGGGTCCCGCTCCTTGACCGCATCCGGCAGGCTATCAAAGACAACCCCCTCCCGAAGACCTGTCAGCGATACTTCAACGACTTTCGGGCGCGTTCGCGCGATCAAACAGTCCAATAAAAGCCCTGAGAATGGGAGTGTCTCCGCCCGCTGTGCGCGCAGTCCGGGCCAGTCAAACAGGTCTGCTTTCCCGTCCCGCCACGCCCAATTGGCCAGATGCGATGCAGCTTGCCGCCCGAGACGATAACGCTGCAATGTTCGCAACGGATAGCTATGCCGGCTCATATGGATTGTGCCGAGATTACGCCACGCCCCGCCAATTAAGTGCAAGGTCGGCAAGGGCATTTTACCGCTCAGAAAAGACTGTATTTCAGGCGGTGTTTTGGGATCTGTGGCGGCTGCATCTAGAACCTTTTCAAGCTTCGGCTTCAGATCCGCGTAATCAGCACCGCGAAGATCAGCCCCAACAAAATCAAACGGTCCAAGCGGCAAAGACACGCGTGCGCCCGGACTCGCTTCTTCCAGATGAATAATCTCTAGCGAAGCGCCACCCAGATCGAGCGCCAAACCTTGCGCACCGGGGTTCCCGGCTAACAACCCTAGGGCGGAGAGCCGCGCTTCTTCCAAGCCGGAAATGGGCTCGACACGCAAACCAGTTTTAAGTTCGATATCTTTGATGAAATCCCTGGCGTCAGTTGCAACCCGCATAGCCGCCGTCGCCGCTATGCGAATGCCGCCATTGCCAGGATCAAAGAGACCACGCGCATCCGCAATCGCTTTAAACCTTGTCAGATTATCTAGCGTAATGCGTTTCCCGTCCTCGGAAAGCCGACCCGTTTCTTTGAGACCTCGACCCAGTCCGGCTAGGACTTTTTCGTTATAAACTGGCGTAAAGTGCGACCCGTAAAGATCGTAGATGACAAACCGAATAGAGTTGGACCCAATATCCAGCACACCAATCTGATCCGGACCAGATTGCGGGACGTTAAAGGGATCGGTCTGGATCAAGACGCGGCCTGCTGCGTCGACGGGGCGCTATCCTCAATCGTCAGGTCTATTCCACCATCTTCTGTTTTCGAGGCTTTCGCCGAACGAGGCCGTCGAGGCGGATCTGGAAGTTCCTGCGGGGCAGAAACTTTCAAAGCCCGCCCACGCCCGGATAAAGACGGATTGTCCATGAAGTATTGGTGCGCTGAAAAATCAGGGGTGTCCGCCTCTGTTTCGCGCCGGACATATTTGCCGGAAGGCTGCAACTCCCAACTATTAGCCGTGTCCATCAGATTGGCGACCATGATCTGATCAAGCACCTGGTCATGAACCGTCGCGCTCTGGATCGGCACAAGCGTTTCGATCCGACGATCCAGGTTTCGAGGCATCCAATCTGCGGAACTGATAAAGACTTTCGCATTTTGGCTCGGCAGGGGATGGCCATTGCCGACGGCCAGAACTCGGGAGTGCTCTAGGAAACGCCCGACAATCGAGCTGACACGAATATTCTCGGACAAGCCTTCGACACCCGGACGCAGGCAACAAATGCCTCGAACCACAAGGTCAATCTGAACCCCCGCTTGGCTGGCCTCATACAAACGATCAATGATCCCTTGATCGACCAAAGCATTCATCTTAGCCCAAATCGCAGCCGGCTTACCCGCTTGGGCGTTCGCGATTTCCTCATCAATCAGGCTATAGAGTGTATCACGCAGACCATGCGGCGCGATGACGAGTTTTTGCAGATCTCTTGGCCGGGAAGAACTGGTCACAAAATTGAACAATTTCCCCACATCGGCGCCAATCACGGGGTCCGCCGTAAACAGGGCCAAGTCGGTATAGATTTTGGCGTTTTGCGCGTGATAATTACCCGTCCCAAGATGAGTGTAGGTTTGTAGACGCTCCCCTTCTCGCCGGATGACCAAAGAGACTTTGGCGTGTGTTTTAAAACCCAGAAGCCCATAAACCACTTGCACGCCGGCGCGTTCCAAATCGCGCGCCCAGCGTAGGTTTGATGCTTCGTCAAACCGGGCCTGAATCTCAACAAGGGCGGTGACCGATTTCCCGGCCTCCGCAGCGTCAATTAGGGCGCGGACAATCGGACTGTCGTCAGATGTTCTGTAAAGCGTTTGCTTAATGACGACGACATCAGGATCGCGCGCCGCCTGGCGGAGAAACTGGATGACAACGTCAAATTCTTCATAAGGGTGATGAACTACGATGTCTTTTGCCGCAATGGCCGCAAAGTGATTGCCGTCATAGTCACGGATGCGCTCTGGAAAACGAGCGGTGAAAGGCGGGAAAAGCAAATCGGGCCGGCCTTTATCGATCAAGTCTTTCAAATCGACCATGCCGAGCATCTCAGCCTCTTGGATATCTTCCTCCCAGCATTCAAAACTCTCGACCAGAAAATCGCGCAGCTCTGCATCGATGCCCGCATTGATCTCGAGGCGAATAACGCGTCCGCGACGGCGCTCTTTCAGCAAGAACTCAAAGTGCCTGACGAGGTCTTCGGCCTCTTCATCGATCGCAATATCGCTATCGCGCGTGATGCGGAAAAACCCGTGCTGATGAATGGAAAAGTCAGGAAAGAGATCCGGCAGAAAATGCGCGATGACATCTTCGATCGCGATATATTCCCGCTTCTTGGACCCGGCAGAAAGCTGAACAAAGCGCGGAACATGGGACGGGATAGGCACCAGCCCGAATACCGTATCGGCTTGGTCGGGTCCTTCTGTTCGGTGCATGGACGC
>CAWUKE010000081.1:0-9198 GCA_963922935.1 uncultured Alphaproteobacteria bacterium
TCCGCGAAGGCGGCCGCACAGTCGGCGCCGGCGTCGTGTCCAAAATCACTGAGTAGGACGACTGTAGGGGTATAGCTCAGTTGGTAGAGCATCGGATTCCAAATCCGAGTGTCGAGGGTTCGAGTCCTTCTGCCCCTGCCACTTAACATCGAGTAAGTCGCTTCCTAAGTGATAAGGCTCGAAATCGATTTCGCGGGTGGTGTCAGACCGCCCGCGTTTCGCCGTTTAAAGGTTAGGGCTTCAGTCTTCTGAGGTTTTGGCAAGCGAAGGAATGCCGTGATGGCCAAAGGACAGACGGAAAAAGGAAAGGCGGCGGCTGCGGAAGCGCCCGCGAAAGTCTCTCCGGCAACCTATCTGCAGCAAGTGCAGCAGGAGGGCCGTAAGGTCGTCTGGCCGACATGGAAAGAGACGCGTCAGACGACAGTCATGGTCATGATCATGGTCGTTATTATGGGCGCGTTCTTCTTCGCAGCAGATTATCTTATCGGCATTGTCGTGCCGTGGGTCTTGAGTTTCGGGAGCGCCTAATGGCTGCGAAATGGTACATTGTTCAGGCCTACTCGAACTTCGAGAAGCGCGTGAAGGAAACGCTCGAGCGTGACGCCGAAGAAAAAGGTCTGTCGCACTTGTTCGAGGAAATCCTTGTGCCGACCGAGACGGTCGTTGAGGTGCGTCGCGGTCGTAAGGTCGAGAGTGAGCGGAAGTTCTTTCCGGGTTACGTTCTCGTCAAGGTGGACCTGACTGATGAGGCCTATCACCTGATTAAGAATAGCCCGAAGGTCACGGGTTTCTTGGGGAGTTCGAACAAGCCGCGTCCGGTCCCAGAGAAAGAGGTCGCACGCATTATCGGAGCTCAAGATGATAGCAGCGAAGCGCCGCGTCCGATGATTACCTTTGATCTGGGTGAAACCATCAAGGTTATCGACGGACCGTTTCAGAGTTTCAATGGCACAGTGGAGAGCGTGGACGAAGAAAATGCGCGCCTCAAAGTGCTGATCAATATTTTCGGGCAAGGCACACCTGTCGAGCTCGATTACACGCAGGTTGAAAAGGGCGGCTAGCTCGGACCGACTTGCATAAAGGATCCGTGGGAGGTGGGCGCGAAGTCCCGCGTTGCCGCACCACGGTCTCCACAAACAGCGTTCTTGGCAATGATGTCATGAGCGCACGCGTCAAATTCGGCGCAACCGCTATAGGAGTGGAACATGGCAAAGAAGATTGACGGCTATATTAAGCTGACGATCCCGGCGGGCTCCGCCAATCCGTCACCACCGTTGGGCCCTGCATTGGGTCAACGGGGTGTGAACATTATGGAATTCGCAAAGGCGTTTAACGCCAAGACCGAAGAGCTGGAAAAGGGTATTCCAACCCCGACCATCATCACGGTGTTTGCGGATAAATCCTTCACCTTCGTCACTAAGACACCGCCGGCGAGCTATTATCTGAAAAAAGCCGCTGGCAAGACATCTGGATCAAACAATCCAGGGTCTGAAGTCGGTGGCACGGTCACGCGCGCGCAATGTCGGGAGATTGCAGAGGCAAAAATGGCTGATCTGACCGCGAACGATTTGGATCAAGCAACAAAGATCATTGAGGGCTCTGCCCGTTCGATGGGCTTTGAGGTGACGGAGTAGATCGATGGCGATGACAAAGAAACAAAAGGCGGCCGCGGAAACGTTTGATCGCGACACTCTTTACTCTGTCGCTGATGCGGTAAAGCTCGTCAAAGACAACGCAAAAGCCAAATTTGATGAGACGGTGGAACTGTCCATCAATCTCGGCGTTGATCCACGTCACGCAGACCAAATGGTCCGCGGTGTGGCGAACCTGCCAAATGGCACAGGTCGTTCTGTGCGTGTGGCTGTGTTTGCAAAAGACGCAAAGGCTGACGAAGCTCGTGAAGCGGGTGCGGATATCGTTGGGGCTGATGATCTGGCTGAGCGTATTCAAAATGGTGACATGCCGTTTGACCGCGTGATTGCCACGCCAGACATGATGCCTCTTGTTGGTCGTCTGGGTAAAGTCTTGGGTCCAAAAGGCATGATGCCAAATCCAAAGGTTGGCACAGTGACGCCGAACGTCGCGCAAGCTGTCAAAGACAGCAAAGGCGGCGCTGTGGAATATCGTGTCGAAAAAGCAGGCATCGTTCATGCAGGCGTCGGGAAAGCATCGTTTGAGGCTGACAAGCTGGCCGAAAACGTCAACTTCCTGCTCAACAAGATTCAACGTGAGCGCCCGTCTGGCGCAAAAGGCACGTTCATTAAGCGCGTCACACTGAGTTCAACGATGGGCCCAGGTGTGAAGGTCGATACGGCCGATATTGGCGCTTAAATTTTCAGGGGCTGACACCAGCCTCTGAGCATACGAGATTTTCGGTAGGGTTCGCTCTGCCGAAATAGACTGTCCGAGACCGTCGGTGAGGGGATTTCCTCTCATAATTCCGGCGCAGACAGAGCAAAGACCTCATTCTTGGCGACTTCGCTCGTCACTTTTGGGTTCGAGCTTTGGGACAGACACACCGCATGGTCGCTCTGCCCCAAAAGGTGGTGCGGCGGTGCACTCAAAGAGGGTTCAGGGCAATGGTGCTTTGAACTCGTCAACAACGGAGACCGCAATGGATCGCACTCAAAAAGCGGAAGCCGTCGAAGAGCTGAAGAGCATCTTCGCGGAAGCCGGATCCGTGGTAATGGCCGAATATTCGGGCATGACCGTTGCGGAAATGACGGAACTGCGTGCCAAGCTCAGAGAGCGTGGCGCAACTATCCGTGTTGTGAAGAACCGTCTGGCAAAGATCGCTTTGAAAGATCAACCTTTCGAAGCGGCCGGTGAGATGTTCCGGGGCCCTGTCGCAATTGCGTGGGCTGAGGACATGATCAGCGCGCCGAAAGTGGCTGTGGAGTTCCAAAAGGACTCTGACGCCTTTTCGATCATTGGCGGATTTATGGGTGAGGAAGTGTTTGATGCCTCTGGCGTCGATGCGCTTTCCAAACTTCCGTCCCGCGAGGAGCTTATTTCGATGGCTGCACAGCGTCTGCTGAGCCAAGCTACGAATGTTGCTTCCGCCCTTATGTCGCCCGCCCGGAACCTGTCCGGCGCGATCGCGACAATCGAGGAAAAGGCCGCATAATCTTCGCGACATCATTCTCGCAAAACTCGAACCTAATCGCCTCTGTCGCAAACACATGCTCAGGGGCACAAAACAAGGAACTACATCATGGCTGATGTGAAAAAATTGGCGGAAGAGCTGGTCGGTCTGACTATCTTGGAAGCAAAAGAGCTGAACGACATCCTCAAAGATGAGTACGGCATTGAGCCAGCAGCGGCAGCTGTTGTGGCGGGTCCAGCTGGCGGCGACGCTGGCGGTGCGGCTGAAGCGAAAACTGACTTCGACGTGATCCTCGCCTCCTTCGGTGGCAACAAGATCGCCGTCATTAAAGAAGTTCGCGGCATCACAGGTCTTGGCCTGAAAGAAGCCAAAGAGCTGGTCGAAGGCGCACCAAAGGCCGTCAAAGAAGGCGTCCCACAAGCCGAAGCCGACGAAATCAAAGAGAAGCTGGAAGCCGCTGGCGCGACTGTCGAGCTCAAATAGTCGATTTCGATCTCTATTCCGTGACGGGCGCGCATATGTGCCCGTCACCTCTCTCCCGGGCTGGGGAGATAAATCTCAAGGCCCTCTGGCGTCCGGTCGCCAGATAAAACCGCACCGGACTGATTTCAGACGAATGCTGGCGGGGTCGCGACCTGCCATTATTCGCCGCGCATGAGAAAAGGGTGTCTTTGATGTCACTGACCTTTACCGGCAAGAAACGTATCCGCAAAAGCTTTGGGCGTATCCCCGAAGCGGTCACAATGCCCAACCTGATTGAGGTGCAGAAAAGCTCTTATGAGCATTTTCTGCAAAAAGATGTGCCGCTGGCCGAGCGTGGCAAAGACGAAGGCATCAACGGCGTCTTTAACAGCGTCTTTCCCGTTCGGGATTTCTCCGACCGGGCCGTGTTGGAATATGTCTCATTTGTCTTTGAGCCGCCAAAGTTTGACGAAGAAGAGTGTCAGCAGCGCGATATTACTTTCGCCGCGCCCCTTAAGGTCAAAATGCGCCTCGTCGTGTTCGATATTGATGACGATACGGGTGCGCGCTCCGTCAAAGACATTAAAGAGCAAGACGTCTACATGGGCGATATCCCGCTCATGACGGACAAAGGTACGTTCATCGTCAACGGTACAGAGCGCGTGATCGTTTCGCAAATGCACCGCTCACCAGGCGTGTTCTTCGATCATGATAAAGGCAAAGGCCACAGCTCTGGCAAGTTCCTCTATTCTGCGCGGATTATTCCTTACCGCGGCTCTTGGCTCGACTTTGAATTTGACGCCAAAGACATTGTTTATGCGCGAATCGACCGTCGCCGGAAGCTGCCGGCGACAACGGTTCTTTATGCGCTAGGCATGGATCGCGAAGACATTCTGGAGCAATATTACGACTCCGTTGAGTTCAAGCGGGACGCCAAAAAAGGTGGCTGGACGCGTGCGTTTAACGCCGAAGAATATCGCGGCGGCAAGCTGCAGCGGGATCTCGTCGATGCAGCGACAGGCGAAGTCGTTGCGCCTGCGGGACGCAAGCTGACAAAACGCGGCGCGAAGAAGCTCGCGGATGATGGCGTGAAGAAAATCCTGATCTCTGACGCGGAAATGGCGGAGCGCTTTGTCGCCGAAGACGTCGTCAATATGAAGACGGGCCAGATCTACGCTGAAGCCGGTGATGAGCTGTCCATGGAAACCATGGAAGAAATCAACGAGGCGGGCGTGGGTGAGATCGCTGTTCTGAACATCGACCACGTCAATATTGGTCCATACATTCGCAACACGCTGGCCGCTGACAAGAACGATAGCCGCGAAGGCGCGCTCGTCGATATCTATCGCGTCATGCGTCCGGGCGAACCGCCCACAGCGGAAGCGGCTGAAGACCTCTTCAATTCGCTCTTCTTCGATCAAGAGCGTTATGATCTGTCCAATGTGGGTCGCGTGAAGATGAATTTGCGCATGGAGCTGGACGCCGACCCAGAAATGCGCGTTCTGCGCAAGGAAGACATTCTCGCCGTCGTGGATACGCTCGTGAAGCTGAAAGACGGTATCGGCCAAGTTGACGACATCGATAACCTTGGCAACCGTCGTGTCCGTTCAGTCGGTGAGCTGATGCAGAACCAGTACCGCATCGGTCTGCTGCGCATGGAGCGCGCCATTAAAGAGCGTATGCAGTCCGTCGATATTGAAACGGTTATGCCGCATGATCTGATCAATGCGAAACCAGCCGCCGCCGTGGTGCGTGAATTCTTCGGGTCTTCACAGCTGTCGCAGTTCATGGACCAGACGAACCCGCTGTCCGAGATTACGCATAAGCGTCGTCTCTCAGCGCTCGGCCCTGGTGGCCTCACGCGCGAACGTGCAGGCTTTGAAGTCCGCGATGTGCACCCAACGCACTATGGTCGGATCTGCCCGATTGAGACGCCGGAAGGGCCGAACATTGGCCTGATCAACTCTCTGGCGACCCATGCGCGTGTGAACAAATATGGCTTTATTGAAAGCCCATATCGCAAGGTCGAAAACGGCAAGTTGCAGAACAAAGTCGAATATCTCTCCGCGATGGAAGAGGCGCGTTACACAGTGGCGCAGGCCAACGCTGAAGTGGACGCGGATGGTAATCTGGTCGAAGATTTTGTGATCTGTCGCGTCAACGGCGAAGTCACTCCGATCCCGCGCGATCAGGTCGACTTTATCGACGTCTCGCCAAAGCAGCTCGTCTCTGTCGCTGCCGCGCTCATCCCGTTCCTTGAGAACGATGATGCGAACCGCGCGCTGATGGGGTCTAACATGATGCGCCAGGCTGTGCCTTTACTGAAAGCGGAAGCGCCTCTCGTCGGGACCGGCATGGAAGGTGTTGTGGCCGTTGACTCGGGTGCGACTGTGACGGCCAAGCGCGACGGTATCGTAGAGCAGGTTGACGCCAAACGTATCGTCGTTCGCGCCACGAAAGAGACTGACCTGTCCAAATCTGGCGTCGATATCTATAATTTGCTGAAGTTCCAGCGCTCGAACCAGTCGACAACAATCAACCAGCGTCCGCTGGTGAAGGTCGGTGATGAGATCAAAATGGGCGATATTATCGCTGACGGTCCATCAACGGATATGGGTGAGTTGGCCTTGGGTAAAAACGTGCTCGTCGCGTTTATGCCGTGGAATGGCTATAACTTTGAGGACTCGATCCTGATCAGTGAGCGCATCGTGCGCGACGATGTCTACACATCGCTGCACATTGAAGAATTCTCCGTCATGGCGCGCGATACAAAGCTCGGCCCGGAAGAGATCACCCGCGATATTCCAAATGTCGGTGAAGAAGCGCTGCGCAACCTCGACGAAGCGGGGATTGTGGCCGTTGGGGCCGAAGTCCACGCCGGCGATATCATGGTCGGTAAGGTGACTCCGAAGGGCGAGAGCCCGATGACGCCGGAAGAAAAGCTCTTACGCGCCATCTTTGGTGAGAAAGCCTCTGACGTCCGTGATACCTCGCTGAAACTGCCGCCCGGAGCGTCCGGGACGGTTGTCGAGGTGCGCGTCTTTAACCGCCAAGGCGTGGAAAAAGACGAACGCGCGATGCAGATCGAACGTGAAGAGATCGAATCTCTCGGTAAAGACCGTGACGATGAGCTCGCCATTCTGGAGCGCTCTATCTACGGCAATGTCGAGAAGATCCTGACGGGTAAGAACGCTGTCTCTGGGCCGCGTGGCTTTAAGAAAGGCCCAATCACGGAAGAAACGCTCGCCGATGTGCCACGTTCCGATTGGTGGCGTATTGGTCTGGACGACGAAAAAGCGATTGGTGAGCTGGAAGCGCTGAAGGAGCAATATGACAGCTCCAAAGCGCGTCTGGATGCCCGTTTTGAAGACAAAGTTGACAAGCTGCAGCGCGGCGATGATCTGCCCCCAGGTGTGATGAAGATGGTCAAAGTCTTCGTCGCGGTGAAGCGTAAGCTTCAGCCGGGTGATAAGATGGCCGGTCGTCACGGCAACAAGGGTGTTATCTCTAAGATCAATCCGATCGAGGATATGCCCTTCCTGCCAAATGGTAAGGCTGTTGATATCGTGCTGAACCCGCTCGGTGTTCCGTCGCGAATGAATGTCGGTCAGATCCTTGAAACCCACCTGGGTTGGGCCTGTTCTGGCGTCGGCGACATGATCAATGAAGCGATGGAAGCCTACCGTGAAAACGGTGATATGAGCGAGCTTCGTGGAACCTTGGCCAAGGCTTATGGCGACGATGTGAGCCTACCGCGCAAGAATGATGAAATTCTTGAACTGGCGGGTAATCTAGAGCGCGGTGTGCCGATTGCGACGCCCGTCTTTGACGGTGCGCGGGAAGCCGACATTGTCGAAATGCTTGAAAAGGCTGGGCTGCATAGCTCTGGTCAGGTCACGCTCTATGATGGTCGGACAGGTGACAAATTCATCCGTCCCGTCACGGTCGGCTACAAATATCTGCTGAAACTGCACCACCTCGTGGATGATAAAATCCACGCCCGGAGCATCGGCCCATACTCGCTCGTCACACAGCAGCCACTGGGTGGTAAGGCGCAATTTGGTGGCCAGCGCTTTGGTGAGATGGAAGTCTGGGCGCTTGAAGCTTACGGTGCGGCTTACACATTGCAGGAAATGCTCACTGTCAAATCTGACGATGTGGCCGGCCGGACAAAAGTCTATGAATCGATCGTTCGCGGTGATGACAGCTTCGAAGCCGGTATTCCGGAGAGCTTCAACGTTCTCGTGAAGGAAATCCGCTCACTCGGCCTGAATGTCGAACTGACGAACGGGTAATTGGTTATTCGCTCTCGCCGACTTGATCGGCGAGCCCATCTCCCGGCCTCGCGGTGAATAACCGTCGGGAGATGGACAGGCCGATCAAGTCGGCCTGAGCGGTAAGAGGGAAATACAGGTGAGGGGCCGCGCGGCCCCAAGCCAAACTTATTTCCACCGACTGACCTGGACGCAGGCCCAGTCACAAAGAAGGAAAATGACATGAACCAAGAGGTCATGAACATCTTCAACCCGGCGCAAGAAGGTCCGTCCTTCGACCGGATCCGCATCTCTTTGGCCTCGCCAGAGAAGATTTTGAGCTGGTCATATGGCGAGATCAAAAAGCCGGAAACGATCAACTACCGGACGTTTAAGCCGGAAAAAGACGGCCTGTTCTGTGCACGTATCTTTGGTCCTGTGAAGGACTATGAGTGTCTTTGCGGCAAATATAAGCGCATGAAGTATAAAGGCGTCGTCTGCGAAAAGTGCGGCGTTGAAGTCACTGTTACGCGCGTGCGTCGGGAGCGTATGGGGCACATCGAGCTGGCCGCGCCGGTCGCGCACATCTGGTTCCTGAAGTCGCTGCCGTCCCGGATTGCGACGATGCTGAACATGACGCTGAAAGAAGTTGAGCGCGTGCTCTACTTTGAAAGCTATGTTGTCACGGAACCAGGCCTGACCTCTCTCGACGAGCGTCAAATCCTGTCCGAAGAAGAGTATATCGACGCGCAGGCTGAGTTTGGCGAAGACAGCTTCACAGCCGGTATCGGTGCCGAAGCCGTTCGTGAAATGCTAGCGGGTCTGGACTTGGATGCCGAGATTGAGCGCACGCGTTTTGACATGGGCGAAACCGGCTCAGAGCTGAAGCTGAAGAAGCTGTCCAAGCGCCTCAAGCTGCTCGAAAGCTTCAAACGCTCCGGCAACCGTCCAGAGTGGATGGTCCTGACTGTCGTTCCGGTCATCCCGCCAGAGTTGCGCCCGCTTGTTCCCCTAGATGGTGGTCGCTTTGCGACATCTGATCTAAATGATCTCTACCGTCGCGTGATCAACCGGAATAACCGCCTGAAGCGCCTGATCGAGCTGCGGGCTCCGGACATCATCATCCGGAATGAAAAGCGCATGCTGCAAGAAGCGGTCGACGCTCTGTTTGATAATGGCCGTCGCGGTCGTGTGATCACTGGCGCGAATAAGCGTCCGCTGAAATCCATGTCCGACATGCTGAAAGGTAAGCAAGGTCGCTTCCGTCAGAACCTTCTCGGTAAGCGCGTGGACTATTCCGGTCGTTCTGTGATCGTGGTCGGCCCAGAGCTGAAACTGCACGATTGTGGTCTGCCGAAAAAGATGGCGCTCGAGCTG
>CAWUKE010000082.1:0-9181 GCA_963922935.1 uncultured Alphaproteobacteria bacterium
TGAAAGAGGCGGAGCGTCTTTCCATTGCGCGGTTTGCGCATGAAGATCGCCTGTCCGGCGATCCGGCCCGCTTTCATGTTGTGCTCGGGTCTGGGGCCTCTGCGCCGACCCGCATTATCGACCCTGATGTGATGAACGCTGTGATCACCCCCTGTGATCCCAACCGTATTGTGGCGGACTTCGATCTTTTGACAGAGGCTGACGGAGCCGTGCGCGTTCTGGATCGGGTCGTGGTTCCGGGTGAGACAGGCTATGCGGTTGATCCCGACTGGGCAGAGCCGGGCTATGCTGTGCCCAGCGATGAAGATTTGGCCCAAGCGCTCTTTATGGCCCTTGATAAGGGATCAGCGCTCAATCTCCGGACGGGGTCTTTTCGGCGTCGACGGGCCTTAGAAGCAGGGCCTTGGTTACGTGTCGCCGCCGTTGCGATTGTATCGGGTCTTTTGGCCCTCGGTGTTGTCGGCGCAGAAGCCCGGGCGATCCAAAGCCAAGCGGCCAGTTTAGAGGCTGAGGCGCGCGCCCTCTACCAAACCCGAACAGGGCAAGCCGCGCCCGCCCGACTCTCGAGCCTTGCGCGACAAGCCGCTGGCGGAGACGTAGCGCAGGCGCAGTTTTTGGATTTGTCACAAATTCTCTTTGCCGGCGTATCACAGACGTCTGGGACACAAGTTGAGCGCCTATCCTATGAACCGGCGGAAGGGCGGCTACGCCTGCGCTTGATTTATCCGAATTTCGAAGCGGCGGCCGCTTTGGAGGAGGCGGTCGCGCGCGCTGGGGGGCAGCTGACAACGGGCGGGGTTCGTGAACAGAACGGTGTCTTCATCGGAGATGCCGCGCTGGCGGAGGCAGGATCATGAGGGCGTGGTGGGAAAGTCGCGAACCGCGCGAACAGCTTTTGCTCTCTATTCTGGCGGGCTTAGTCGCCTTGTTCGCGGTTGTTTTTCTACTGGTTCTGCCTGTGCTAGAGGCCCGAACTGATGCAAACCGCGCGCTGGCGGGCGCAGAAGCGGACTATAAAATCGTGACGCGTACGCTTCCGGCGGCTGGGGGCGGCACGGCCGATCGCACGCCATTCACGCGGGCTGTCTTGCTTGATATGGCGCGGGGGCAGGGGTTGAAAATTACCCGTATTCAAGCCGACAATTCGGGCGGCTTTGCCGTTTGGATCGATGATGCTGAAACGACGCGGCTCTACGGTTTATTCGATCGTCTTTTGACGAATACGAGCGCAACGATGGAGCGCGTGGTTGTCAGTGCGGACGGGGTCGGTCGCCTTAGCGCGCAGTTCACCGTGCGCTAAGGCGCGCTAAATAGGCGGCTCAGACGAATAGACGCGGGTCTAAGCGTATTTTTCACCCAGATAGACACGGCGCACATCTTTATTAGCGCGAATTTCGTCAGGCGTCCCTTCGAAGAGCGCTTCGCCTTGGAACAGGATTGAAGCCCTGTCGACGATATCCAGAGTTTCGCGAACGCGGTGATCCGTGATCAAAATCCCAATCCCGCGCTGCTTGAGATAAAGCACCAGCTCTGAAATATCGGCAATCGCGATAGGATCGATGCCCGTGAAGGGTTCATCCAAGAGGATAAAGCTCGGACGGCTGGCCAAAGCGCGGGCAATTTCCACACGCCGCCGTTCCCCGCCGGACAAAGCCAGCGCAGGGGATTTGCGGATATGGCCAATGTTCAGCTCATCCAGCAGCGCATCGACATTGTCGTCCCATTTGGATTTGTCAGATTCTGTCAGCTGCACCACGGCTTTGATATTTTCTTCAACCGACAGGCCGCGGAAAATTGATTGCTCTTGCGGCAAGTAACCGACGCCAAGCCGCGCGCGCTGATACATGGGCAGGCGGGTAATGTCCTGACCGTCAAGCGTGATCGATCCGCGGTCCGCCTCAATAAGACCCATGATCATGTAGAAGCTGGTCGTTTTCCCGGCCCCATTCGGCCCCATAAGCGCGACGACTTCGCCGCGCTGCACGGTCAGAGTAATGTCTTTGACGACGACGCGTCCGCGATAGGCTTTGCCAATATTGTTGGCTGCCAGACCTGTTGTGGGCGGGGTCTTTGCCAAGATGGGAGCTTCAGTGGCGGCCCCGGCCGCGCGCGTCGTTTCAATGGTGTCGGTCATGTTCGGTACAGTCCTTTAGGACGTCGTCGCGTCTGCGTCGCTGCCGCTTTGGCCGTTCTGATTTTTGATCAGGATCGCGACGCGATTATCACGTCCACACCGACGGCCTTTGCACTCGCTCATGACGCGGGCTTGTTCTGTTTCCAGATCATAAATTAGGCGGCTGCCCCGCACGACGCTTTCATCTTGGACCAAAACGACTTTGCCGGTTACCGTAAACTGGTCGGCATCCGCTTCATACACGCCCTGATCACCGCGGACCTCTTGTTCCGGGGTAATGTAATAGAAATTTCCGCTGGCGACGATCCGGTCAATATCGCCGGCCACATTGCCCACACTGGGTCCGCTGCCGCTATTGCCACGGTCTTTGGAATAGATCACCATCGTATCGGCAAGAATTCGAACGTCCCCTTGGCGGGCATCAACCTGACCCGTCAAAGTGGTCACGCCGCCAACGCTCACCGCGTCATCAGCGGACAGCTCAATATTGCCGCCACCTGATCCGGCGAATTGCGCTTGCGCTGACGCCGCAACACTCACGATCAGTAAAGTTGCTAGAAGACGTATCATGATCACTCCTGTTGGATGGTGATATTAGTCCGGCCCGACCCATTACAGCCCCGGCCCTGGCAGTTGCCAGAGAAGCGAATGGTCTCAGTCCTTGTGTCATACCGGAGCCGATCGGTCGAGACTGTGTTCCCGCCCGGCTGCACGACGCGCACATCGCCTGTTACGGTCACAATGCCCGTATCCCGTTGATAGACTCCGCGCTCTCCGCGCACATCATTATCGGACGACACATAACGGAAATTGCCCGTGCCCGTAATTTCCCGCACGGCGCCTAGGTTCAGGCTCCCGGCGGCACTGTTCTGCTGGGCTTCGCGCAAAATGACCATATCATCGGAATAGACGGTCGCGCCTTCCTGAATGACAACGACCTCACCGCTGAGGTCAGTCCGTCCGTCCAGATAATCTGCGCGCTCTGCGGTGATATTGATGGGCCCCTCTCCGCCAAAGCCAAAGGCGCCGCCTTCGCCATTCGGGTCTGCGGGGTCCTGTTTAATCAGGCCGGTCATGCCGTCTTTGAAAACAAAGATCGTGTAGTTTTCATTCACTTCAAAGGCTTCGCCGGTGACGACACCAAAATTGCCCGTGCATTGGATGGGGTCTTCGCCCTCAATCCGCTTTTCGCGCGCGTAAATCCGCGCATGTGTTGTCAGGCAGCGCACCCCGTCATCCGTTTCCAGAACAACGTCTTTGCGCTCCGTATCCGGCAAGGTCGCATCAATACGCAGATCCAAGACTTTCGTGACGTCATTATATTGCCCAGCATCGGCTTCGACATAGGAGGCTTCAGCGCCCGCTTCGCGGATGAATTCCAGAACAGGTTTGACGAGCGAGACTTCATTGCGGCTTTCGAGCTGCCGGGTCGCGGTGTCGGATGTCAGGAAATAAGGCAGGCCGTCAGATGTGCGACCGCTATAGCGCGGATTGACCATGCGCACGGACGTATCGGGATCATCTTCCCATTCCGTCTGCGGGCCTTGGGTGACGAAATAATAGACGAGGAGCCCGACGAGGCCCGCCGCCAGGATCAGCAATATCCGTCGCAGCATTTGCACACGCGCCGTATGGGCGCGCGCGGCCGCGAGTGTCAGCGTTCGCTTCGGTTCCCATAGGCCCAGCGCGTCAGAGGCGGCGTGGGATCGGGTCGGGGATATGTGTTCGCTCAGCTCTGCCATGGCTTGATCCGCGCTATAGCAGAGCGTTCCCATTTGGCGAGAGGTCCAATGCGGTCCCTGTGGGATTTGTCATAATGCGAAATGTCGGTGCGAAGTGTCGGTGCAAAGTGTGGCGCGATCGCCAGATGATTCACATCGTCTTTACCCTTGGGCGTTACCTTTCATTAACGAAAGACCTGCCGCTTATCCGGCTGACTATCCGATGGAGACGCCATGACGCCGCCGCCTTCTGCGACTGCCTCAACGTCGCAAGACGTGCCTTATGAAGAATATAGCCCTGAAGCGATTCAGGCGATGATGGATGCTGTCACGGCGCGTGAAGGCGATTCTTGGAAGCGCGCGGTTGCCGCCCTGGCAATGGTGGCACTCGGCTTTGGATTATTAGTCGCCCTGCTGAGCTATTCGCCCTTTGATCCGACGGCGGACACGGCGGGCATTGGGTCCGTCACAAATGCGCTCGGCCAGCCGGGCGCGTGGCTGTCGAATATCATCATGCAAACCTTGGGATGGGGCGGCCTTCTAGCGGCGGGCTTAATTTTAGCCTCTGGTCTACGTCGCATTTTCCGCAAAACGCCACGCGTTCAAACAAAACGGGATCGGGCTGGGCGCGCGTTGATATTTTTTGGCGCGGTCATCTTAGGCGCAGCGACACTTTCTGCGGTGCCGATCCCGCAAAGCTGGCCCATGGGCAGCGGTCTGGGCGGCTGGTTTGGGGACCTCATGCATTTCGGCATGAAGCGCTGGTTAGATGCGTTAAACATTCCATTATCTGGCGGGATTGTGGCCTTGATTACTTTCCTCGGGTTTGGAACCTGTCTGGCCCGTCACCTCGGCATTGTGCGCCGGGATGTCGTCGATATTTTGGATGCTGCAGGCCTTGTCTGGGCTTATATCCGCGTTGGGGTCGATGCGGTTGCGGCCTGGGGCGTTCGGACGTTCCGTAAGACCTATGTTGAAGAGGTCGAAACCGGACCGGCGGGTCTGCGGGATATCCCGGATTTGCCACAGTCTGTTGCCACACCTGCGCCAGCCCCTATTGCGAAACCAAAAGCTGCACCGAAACCTAAAGCGAAAGCCCAAGCCAAACCCAAAGCGAAGCCGAAATCCCGCAAGGTGGCGAAGCCTGTGCGCGGCGCGCCAAAATTCGATTTTAGTGACGCTGACGGCTGGGTCTTGCCGACGCCTGAGCTTCTGAACGCGCCGCCCCCGCGCAATACCATCCGGGATGAGGGTCTGCTGCGCCGTCAGAGCGAGCTGCTGCACCGCGTCTTGGGCGATTATGGTGTCGAAGGGGTCATGGGGGATGTCCGCCCGGGTCCTGTCGTGACCTTATTTGAATTTGAACCGGCGCCAGGCGTAAAATCCGCGCGGGTTATCAATCTGGCGTCTGATATTGCGCGCAATATGAGTGCGCAATCGGCGCGGATCGCTGTGGTTCCGGGTCGCAATGCGCTCGGTGTGGAAATGCCCAACCGGAAGCGTGAAACCGTGTGGCTGCGCGATATGTTAGAAAGCCGCGCCTTTGCCGAAACGACAGCGAAATTGC
The DNA here is from genome assembly GCA_963922935.1 of uncultured Alphaproteobacteria bacterium. Classification (GTDB taxonomy): domain Bacteria; phylum Pseudomonadota; class Alphaproteobacteria; order Caulobacterales; family Maricaulaceae; genus Litorimonas. Next base: position 5,423 of record CAWUKE010000082.1, read on the forward strand.
CGCTGATTATGGGCGAAGATATTGGTGGCGATCCTTTTGTCACAGATTTGGCCGCTATGCCGCACATGTTGGTCGCGGGTACGACGGGTTCCGGTAAGTCGGTCGCCGTCAATGCGATGATCCTCAGCCTCATGAATAAGCTGACACCGGATGAGTGTAAGTTCATCATGATCGATCCAAAAATGCTCGAACTATCCGTCTATGACGGCGCACCGCATTTGCTCACCCCCGTTGTTACTGAGCCGAAAAAAGCGGTTGTCGCGCTCAAATGGGCGGTACGGGAAATGGAAGATCGCTACCGTAAAATGAGCCAGATCGGCGTGCGCAATATGGAGGGCTTTAACGAAAAAGTTCGCGATTTCGCTGCGCGCGGCGAGACGCTTTCCAAGACGGTGCAGACGGGTTTTGATCACGAGACGGACGAGCCGATTTTCGAAACACAAGAATTCGAATTCGAGCCCATGCCTTACATCGTCGTGATTATCGATGAGATGGCGGACCTGATGATGGTCGCCAAGAAAGATATTGAAGGCTCTGTTCAGCGTTTGGCGCAAATGGCGCGGGCGGCGGGCATTCATCTGATTGTGGCGACGCAGCGCCCCTCAACGGACGTGATTACCGGGACAATTAAATCCAACTTCCCGACAAAGGTCTGTTTCCGCGTTGGGTCAAAAATCGATAGCCGCGTGATCCTGGGCGAAATGGGTGGGGAACAATTGCTGGGCAAAGGCGATATGCTGTTCCTCTCGACAGCCGGGCCAAAGCGCTATCACGGACCGTTTATCAGTGACAGCGAGGTGGAGCGCATCGCCGACTTTGTCCGCGCGCAAGGCGCCCCGCAATATATAGACGCCGTCACGCGCGAGCCCGAAGAAGCGCCGAGCGACCCGACGGCCGCAGGCGGTGGTTCTGAAGGCGGCTCCCTCTTCGATCAAGCCGTGGCGATTGTGGCGCGCGACCGCAAAGCCTCGACCAGCTATATCCAGCGCAGGCTTAGCATTGGCTATAACCGGGCGGCGGACCTGATCGACAGGATGGAAGCGGACGGCATGATCGGCCCAGCCGGGAGCGGCGGCAAGCGAGAAATCTTCCTACCCGAAGAGGACGACCCGTTCTAGGTGAGGGCCTCTAGGGCCAAACATCCACCACATAGGTCGGAATGTCCGGCACACCGCCCGGCACCACGACTTCTTTGACGCGGTCCCGGCTTTTGACGTAGCCCTTGTTTTGCCGTTGTTCGGCCCAGTCGCGATAGGTGGCAAAGTCTCTCATAGGGGCGAAGGTATGATGACCGCGACGGGCGGGTTTGCGGATCGTGCTGCCACTATTGATTGGAGACAGTTCGATCTTGTCTTTGTAGGCGTGGACGAAGGATTGCGTATCGATAAGTAGGGTCAGGCGCTCTCGCTCCCGATTGCTCCGCGCGCCTTGCAGTGACGCGAGACCCGCTTCGCTGGTCCAAAAGAAAACCCGGCTCGCAAGCATGCGACACCACTCTTCTGGGGAGAGCCCGTCATCAAGACAGGCCTCTAGTGCTTTGCGTGAAAGGGGTGCGTTATCGTTGATTTCCACGCGTCCAAAATCTGTTTCAACCCGAACCCCTTTGGGTCGCCGCACGTTCGTCAGGGCGCGGATTTCTTCTTTTGAGAGCGAGCTTTTCTCTAGCAAAGTGAGTGGCGGTAAGAGCCCATGCTCTTGAATAAGCGGCCACGCCTCAGGCGCTGTTTGGTGATAAAGACGCGGATGGTGTTGGGCGAAATCCTCGGGGGTCATGCGCGTCCATGTAAAATATATATCTCTGTTTTATGACAGCATAGACGCTTGGCAATCGCCTCACGACCTGATTTACGGCGGTAACGAAAATGTCGCAACGCGTGACGATAAAGGGTCAACCGAGATGAGCGGAATTGAGTGGCTGGGCGTTATCGGCTTTGGCTTGGCGGCCTATTCGGTGGTGGCCAATGATGCCATTCAAACGCTGGGAACATTTCTGCGGTCGAACCAGCACCGGCATTGGGGTATCCTCTGGGCTTTTGCTGGGGCCATCCTTATTGCGGTCACGGTCTATGGTTTTTACCAATATAATTCGGATGTTGCCTTTGGCCGTTTGAACCGCATTCCTTACCCTGAAGGTGGCATCCAGTGGTATCACGTGATCCCGCCGGCGGTGCTCATTTTACTGACACGAATGTCGGTGCCCGTCTCCACCACCTTCTTGGTCTTGACCATGTTCGCCCTCACGGGTGGAGCAACGACCGATGGCGTATTGGGTAGTATGTTGCTGAAATCCGCGCTCGGCTATGCTGTGGCGTTTGGGGCGGCGGTCGTCATCTACACATTGATATCGCGTAGTTATGAGCGGTGGATCGCCAATACGCAGGAAAAACGTCCAGCGACCTATTGGTATGTCTTGCAGTGGATGACGACGGCCTTCTTGTGGTGGCAGTGGCTAGCGCAAGATTTGGCCAATATTTTCGTCTTCCTGCCCCGCGATACAACCGTTTTGGCCAATGGGGAGACGCAAGTTACGATCGCCGCCACGACAGTCGCTTGGGGCACATTCCTCGCCCTGGGCCTGCTGGCCTACACCTTCTCGCAGCGCGGCGGTAAAATTCAGGAAATCGTCAACACAAAGACCAACACCCAAGACCCCCGCGTCGGCACAGTGGTCGATATTATGTTCGGCATCATCCTGTTGATCTTCAAGGAAATGAACGACATCCCGATGAGCACGACTTGGGTCTTCTTGGGCCTGATTGCGGGTCGCGAACTGACAGTCGCCTATATCGGGGCCCTGCGGGACCGGACGGAAGCCATGCGCGACGTGACCAAAGATGCGGGTCGCCTGCTCTTCGGTCTAACCGTCTCCGTCGCGCTGGCCTTCTTCATCCCCTGGGCGGCAACGGGAAGCATGCCGACCTTTTAAGGCGTAATCCGTACGTCTGTCAGCTCGCCGATTTTTTCGATCAGCACCATTGCTTGCTCTTCAGCGGCGTCCACATCGCCGTCATTGGCCGCGAAAATAACAACCAGGTCTTTTGCCGGCGCTAGCGCCAGTAGCGCCCACCAGTAAGTGTTGGACCCATTGTGCCAGAGGACTGGCCCGCCCGCCCACTCGCGCTGATCGGCGACAACCCAGCCATAGCCATAATTATTGGCAACCGCTGTGTGCAGGCGCGCATAGGTCTCTGGTTCAAGAAGCGCGGGATCGCGCGTTAAGTGCGCCCGGCCATAAGTGGCGAGGTCGGCCAGGCTCACATGCATGGTCCCAGCCGCGCTCATAAACATCGGATTATCCGCATTATCGGCCGGGTCCATGGCGAGCTTCATCCAGAAGAGTTTGCGGTGTCCCCAGGGCGCGTCCTCGCCTTGCGGTGCGCCAAAATCGAGCGACGTAAGGTCAAGGGGTTTGGCCACCTCCTCCTTTAAGATCGTCTCAAAGTCTCGCCCGTCCGCCGTCTCTGCCATCAGGGCGGCGAGCGCATAGCCACTATTGCGGTAAGCGAAATCAGACGACCGCCCGTCCTCTGGGGTTTCAGCAAGCAAAGCCTGCAGGATGACCCGTCGTTGTTCGGGCAGCGCCCCGTCCATCGTGTCACCTTGGAAGAGTTGTTTGATCCCAAAACGGGGCAGGCCTGCCGTATGGCTCAAGAGTTCATGCAAGGTCACCTCATGCCAAGCCGGGTCAATTGTCGCGGCAAAATCTGGCGCGATGTCTAGCAGCGGCTCGTCCCAGCCGACCACGCCCCGTTCGACCAG
>CAWUKE010000083.1:0-9168 GCA_963922935.1 uncultured Alphaproteobacteria bacterium
CGCTTAGCCGATAAGACCCAAGCTTTCCAGCACGGGCAGAACACCCTGCTTTCGATCAACGGGATGGACCGTCAGACCCGCCGCCCGGGCGCCCTCAATATTTTTTTTCGTATCTTCAAAAAACCAGATATCCGCCGGATTGGGATGGCCCAGCCGGGCCAGCGCCATCTCATAAATTTCGCGATCCGGCTTTGCGGCTTTAAGGATATGTGACGCCATGGGCGGGTCGAACAGGTCGGGCAGGTCGATCATCTGGCCTAGATGTGCCCAATGCAGCGCATTCGTATTGGACAGGCAGGCCGTGCGATGCCTGGCTTTGAGGGATTGGATCGCCTCAACCACGCCGCGGAAGGGCGCGTGAACCCAACTATTCCAGAGAGCAGGGACGTCCTCGGGCGCAAGATCGAGATCAAAGACGCGCGGAAAAGCCTCGCAAAACTCTGCGCTCGTCGAAAGCCCCCGCTCATAGCGGCGCGTCGCCGGGTCCATCTGAAACCGATCGTCAATTTCCTCGCGATCAAAGCCCGTCATCTCGGCGAGCGCTTCAAAGCCGACCCATGGGACCACAACGCCGCCGAGATCGAAGAGGAGGATGGGGGTGGTCATTTTTCGGCCTTCCAACCGCATTGTCGGCATGTCTCAAAAAAATACCATTTCATCCAGCGTTGACTAATTAGTGGGTCCCCGCATTGTTGGCATTTGAGATAGTCGGGCACCCGTTCAGCCCTCAATTGGAAGGGGTCTCTCAAGCCATTCCCTCGAAGAAGTCCAGGGAGGTGAATATAGGGATCGTTGACGATATATATTACGTCGCGGGTCCGCCAAAAGAACCAGGAATTCCACGCCATTATGAATAACCACGTCAACATAAAAAACAGAATGAAAAGCGGGTCCTCGCCTCGTCCTTTAAACGTTAGGGTGAAAATAATTGTCAGTAATAGGAGCCCGATAGGCGTAACAATTTTCAGGTGAAAGTTGTGGATTGGTTCTAGCCGCGCACGTGCGCTAGCAAACGTTTGCCCTTTGATCGGCTTGAAGATTAGGGCCATTTCACCACCGGCGGCATTGAACTTAGGATCGTCTTGACGTTCCCGCCTGTCTTCAGCCCAAAGGTCGTGCCGCGATCCCAGAGGAGGTTGAATTCCACATAACGGCCGCGGAGAATGAGTTGTTCTTCGCGCTGGGCATCCGTCCAAGGCTCAATCATGCGCCGGCGGGCGATGGGGATATAGGCGTCAAGGAAGGCGCGGCCCACATCTTGGGTGAAGGCGAAGTCGGCATCCCAGTTTCCACTGTTCAGGCGGTCATAAAAGATGCCGCCAATCCCGCGCGGTTCATCCCGGTGGTGGAGGTGGAAATATTCATCACACCACTCGCGGTACCGTTTCCCATCACGGTCATGGGCTTCACAAGGGGCTTGCATGGCGGCGTGGAAATGTTTGGCGTCGTCCGTGTCTTGGGATCGCTGATCCCATTGCACAGGCGTCAGGTCCGCACCGCCGCCGAACCAGTCCTGTGTGGTCACGATGTAGCGCGTATTCATATGCACGGCCGGAACGCGTGGATTATGCAGGTGTGCGATCAGGCTGATGCCCGCCGCCCAAAAGCGCGGGTCTTTGTCCGCGCCGGGCACGCGGGCGGCCATCTCTTCGGTGAACTCGCCTTGGACAACGCTGATATGGACGCCGCATTTTTCAAAGAAGCGCCCGCGCAACATGCCGCCCGTGCCGCCGCCTCCGTTCTCCACGGCTCGCTGCCAGTCTTCATAAACGAATTGGCCCGGCTCTCCGGGATAGAGGTCTTCAGGGGCATCGCGTTCGAGCGCTTCAAATTCGCCGCAGATTTGATCCCGCAGCGATTTAAACCACGCCGCTGCAGTCTCTTTACGGCTCTCGAAATCGGGTTGGTCGCTCATGAGGTCGCCCCCTGCCGCAGCTGCTCAAAAAGGGCAATGGCGACTGTGTTGGACAGGTTGAGCGAGCGCGTGCCGGGCTGCAGCGGGATCAGCACGCGCAGATCGACCGCCTGGTGAACCTCCTCTGGCACGCCGCCACTTTCGCGACCAAAGATAAGGTGGTCGTCAGGGTGCAGCGTCACGTCTGTCAGCGGGGCGTCCGCGCGTACCGTGAAAAGCACTTTCCGCGCGGGCGTTTTTGCATAGGCGGCCCAATTGGCATGACGGTTCAGATGGACAGCAGCGCCATAATCCATGGCGGCGCGGCGCACGTCTTTGGTGGCCAGCGGAAAGCCCGTCGGTTCGATCACATGCAAATCTGCGCCAAAGCAGGCACAACTGCGCAAGATATTGCCAAAGTTTCCGGCGATTTCCGGTTGGTAGAGCACGATTGCCATAGGGCGTCTTAACAGGCGAAAAACCACTGCGTCATGCGAATCTGCAGGGGCTCGACTGCATTTGGGCTGTGAAATTGCGCTACTTTGACGCCATTCGAGTCTGGCTTTTGCGCCTATATGGTTTTACAGACGCTTCGCACCGACCGAGTCTCTTTCGAGGTCTCCGTAGGTGGGGACTAAAAAAGCAAGGCGACAAGACAATGGCCGAAACCGGCATTATCCATCATGACGACCTCCCAGAGGATGATGGCAAACGTGATTTCATCTTTCTCGCAGCAGGCGCACTTGGCGCTGTCGGCGCGGCCAATATTGGTTGGACGCTGGTTAAGCAGATGGACAAGGCTGCTGATACGCTCGCGCTGGGTTCCATCGAGATTGATGTTGGTAAGGTGGCTGAAGGCCAGCAGCTTAAAGTGCTGTGGCGCGGTAAGCCCGTTTTCGTACGTCACCGCACCTCAGCAGAGATCGCAGCGGCGGAAGCAGATGATGCGGCCAACCTTCCAGACCCACAAACCGACGCGGAACGATTGGTCGCAGGCCCAGATGGGAACCTAAAGCCGCAATATCTCGTTCAAGTGGGTGTCTGCACGCACTTTGGCTGTGTGCCGGTTGGCGAGGCGGGCGACTATGACGGCTGGTTCTGCCCCTGTCATGGTAGCCACTACGATACGTCTGGTCGCATTCGCAAAGGCCCCGCGCCGCGCAATATGGAAGTGCCGCCTTACGAATATCTGTCCGATAGCGTGATCAAGGTCGGCTAGAACCGCTGCAGGCGTTCGAAACGAAGACGAGATAAGACAAAGACAAGACGGAAAGTAACAAAGCAATGGCTGGACATTCCACTTACGAACCGAAAGGCAATATTGCGCGCTGGATGGATGCGCGTCTGCCGATCGTGCGTATGGGCGCAGATTTCATGACGTTCCCGACACCGCGGAACCTCAACTATTGGTGGACGTTTGGCGGCATCTTGATGCTCTGCCTGATGATCCAGATCATTTCCGGTGTGATTTTGGGCATGCACTATGTCGCTCACATCGATCATGCGTTTGACTCGGTCCAGCGGATCCGTCGTGACGTGCCTTATGGCTGGTTGATCCAATCCACACACGCGGTGGGGGCGTCCATGTTCTTCCTCGCCGTTTATATGCACATCTTTCGAGCGCTTTATTACGGAAGCTATAAAGCCCCGCGCGAAGTCCTCTGGATTATTGGGTGTCTGATTTACCTCGTTATGATGGCGACAGCCTTCTTGGGCTACACACTGCCTTGGGGTCAGATGTCCTTCTGGGGCGCGACCGTGATTACCGGCTTCTTTGGCGCCGTACCTGTCGTCGGCCAAGGGCTGCAAGAATGGCTGCTGGGTGGTTATGCCGTGGATAATGCCACGCTGACCCGCTTCTACAGCCTGCACTATCTTCTGCCTTTCGTGATTGCGGGTCTGTCAGGCCTGCACATTTGGGCGCTGCACGTGACAGGGTCAAACAACCCGATTGGCGTGAGCAATAAGGTCAAAACCGACGCGCTGCCTTTCCACCCTTACTTCACAGTCAAAGACATGTTCGCGGTGGCGGTCTTCTTGATCATCTTCGCCTTCTTCCTGTTCTACCTGCCGGATGCGCTCGGTCACGCGGATAACTATATCCCAGGCGATCCCCTGACGACACCTGCGCACATCGTGCCAGAGTGGTACTTCTTGCCCTTCTACGCAATCCTGCGGGCTGTGCCGGATAAGCTGATGGGCATCCTGCTGATGTTTGGGGCGATTGCTGTGCTGTTTGTGCTGCCTTGGCTCGACACATCCAAAGTCCGCTCCATGCGCTTCCGCCCGATTGCACGCTGGTTCTTCTTTATCTTCGTCGTCTGCTGCTTCCTACTGGGCTGGGCTGGCAAAGAGACGCCTGATAATGAGTGGATGTTTGGCATGTCTTATTATCGGATGAGCCAGATCACGACGCTTTACTACTTCGCTTACTTCTTGGTGATCCTGCCGATTTTGGGCTTGGTTGAAAATCCAGAGAAACGACCAGCGTCAATTACGCAATCGATCTTGAGCGGTGATAAACCTGCTCAGGGGCAAACTGCTCTCGCGCCTGCTGAATAGGCGCGAGGTATATCTTCGACATAATATTATTCTGGCGAGACAAACGCGGGACGAACTGACATGGCCCTTAAGACCATCAAAACACTTCTCATTGGGGGCATCACCGTTGCGGCGGCGATCACAGGTGTTGCGATCGCAGCAGGTGGGGATGATAGCTATAAGAACGGCTATAAGATGGCCCACCCGAGTTGGTCCTTTGATGGGGCCTTTGGGGGTTACGACCGCGAGGCAATGCAACGCGGCTATCAAGTTTATGTCGAAGTCTGCAGGGCTTGCCACAATCTAGACCATTTGGCGTTTCGCCACTTGGGCGATAAAGGCGCACCGTTCTATAACGAGGAATATAAAAACCCGAACGATAACCCGCTCATAAAGAATATCGCGGCCGAATATATGGTTGCTGACATCGATAGCGAAACCGGCGACGTAATCGAACGTCCAGGCATTCCGGCAGACTATTTCCCGCCGATTTGGCCAAATGACGCGGCCGCACGGGGCAGCAATGGCGGGGCGTTGCCGCCTGATCTCTCCCTAATGGTCAAAGCCCGAGGGGACGGTGCAGACTATGTCTACAACCTTCTGCTCGCCTATAGTCACCCAAAGCCAGACGATATGGAAGTCCTGCCGGGGCTGCATTATAATCCCGTTATGTCTGGCGGTAAGATCGCCATGGCGCCCCAGTTGCAGCCTCTGGAGGGTGTGTTTGAATATATGGAGCGTGACGGCGTTGAGCAGCCTGAAGCGACCGTTGAGCAAATGGCGTCTGACCTGACACAGTTCTTGGCGTGGAGCGCCGATCCCAAGCTGGAAGTCCGCAAGGAAATTGGCTTTATGAGCCTTGGTTATCTGTTGCTGCTCAGCGTTCTCTTATGGCTGTCTTACAAACGTATTTGGAAGCGCTTGAAGGTGGCTGAAGCTAAAGCGGACTAAGCGTTGGCCTATCATTGGATAAAGAAAGGGACGCCCACTAGCGTCCCTTTTTCTTTTGAGCCTTGGCCTGTCTGACTGAGCCGGAACCTACCGCGTGGCGCCCGGGACCCACAATACGTCGGCTTCGCCTTGATCATTACACCAGCGGGCGGCGACAAATAGAAAGTCCGACAGGCGGTTGATATAACGCAGCGCTTCTGGATTGACGGCGCTTTCCTGGCTCAAAGCGACCATGGTGCGTTCGGCGCGGCGAGCGACGGTGCGGGCCTGATGCAAATAGGCGGCGGGTGGATGACCGCCAGGCAGCACAAAGCTTTTGAGCGGTTCCATATCATCATTAAGCGCGTCGAGTTCAGTTTCTAGGCGCGTGGTTTGCTCTGGAACGACCCGCAGCGCATATTCCGCATCCGCGTCACCGTCTTTGGGCAGGGGCGTGGCAAGGTCCGCGCCGAGGTCGAATAACTCGTTCTGGATGCGAGCGAGCATGGCGTCCAGCCGTTGGTTTTCCAGCTGAAGACGCGCCAGACCGATCACGGAATTTGTCTCGTCCACATCGCCGTAAGCCGCGACGCGCAGACTGTCTTTGCTCAGACGTGATCCATCGACGAGGCCCGTCGAGCCATCATCGCCGGTGCGCGTATAGATCTTATTGAGTTTAACCATTGCGGACGCGGAAAGCGAGATAGAGCAAGAGCAGGGCGACGGCTTGCGCGCCGACGCGTTTCCACATCCAGTCGTTGGATTTTTCGCGAGCGCCTTCGCCTGTGCGGGTCATGCTAAAGCCGCCGGATACAAGCGTGACGACCACATAAAGCATCATCGCCGCCGCGCCGATTAGAAGAATATAAAATAGCATTGAAATGTCCTTTGGCTTGTCGCCTTCTATATACGGATGAGCAGCGATTGCGCTGCAAAAAGGCTGACTTCTCCACAGTAAGTCATGCGCTTTGCTTCACCTTCATCGCCTCCGCACGCTAAAGACGAGGCCCAGCGTGATATGAGGTGATGACGATGATGAGTGAAGCCGACCGCCAAGAGCAAATGGGTGATGCCACCCGTGAGAAGCTCCGCCAATTCATCGCGCGGATTGAACGGCTCGAGGCTGAAAAGGCCGAACTCGCCGCGGATATTCGTGAAGTCTATTCCGAAATGAAAAGCTTCGGGTTTGATACGAAGGTCATGCGCAAGCTGATCAGCTTGCGCAAACAAGACGCCAATGAACGCGCCGAACAAGAAGCGCTGCTCGACCTCTATATGGGTGCCCTTGACGATTAAGCGGTCTGGCAAAGCCAGAATTTTTGCCCCTTGCAGCCGGATTGTCTGTTCTATATCTGTTCTGTCGATGTCAGAAGAATATGACAAACGCCAGTGGCAGGCTGAGCAGGCGGCCCGGGATGCGGCGCTCGAAAAAGAGCGGGAGAAGCATCGCAAAGCGCGGGAGCGGTCTGCGCGCAACGCCAAACGCAAATTAGAACGCCTCAAACGCACGCTTGAATCCCAAGGGGAGATTAGCGACTTTGAAGGGGAATTTTCAGAATCGGTCTTAGAGCGCATTGATGAGTTCGGGGCCGCCTTTGCCGATCCGCAACTGGGTCGTCCGGGTGATGCGCTGTCTTCGGCCCAAAAACGGGTCGTCGCGCAGATGAACCGCAAAGTGAAAGACTTAAAAGCCAAAGCGAAAGCGTCACCGCACACAGACAATGAAAACGAGGAGGAGCGGCCCCGCTATGATTGCCGCAAACCCCGCTCGTCTTTCAGATCCAAACGCAAACCCGGTTGGACACCGCGCGTGCGGCAATTGGACGAGGATTTTGAAGACGCCCAGACGACTTCCGAGGTGGCAGAAGAGGTCACAATCGCCGAGCCTTCGAAAAACGATGTGACGCCGTCGCGTCCGCCTGTCGGAAAGCCTTTCTTACGCTTGATCAAAAACGACTAACGAAATCGGCACGCCCAATAAAAAACGCCGCTCGACGGATCGAACGGCGTAATACGGATGAAAGTGTCCTAATGAGGATGTGGGACCACCGGGATTACAGGTTTGGATCCTCATCCTCTGTGTCGTCGGATGACCACATCGGCTCTTCATCTGCATCCATAGACGTGCCGTCATCAAGAGGGTCTTCATCGTCCATATCTTCTGCGAACGGATCGTCTGCCGTCAGCGCATCATCAGACAGGCCGTCCTCATAGGTTTCCACATTCCCGGCGACATCGCTGGCTGGGTCTTTGGTGATGAAGGTGCCTTCTGGCGTTGTTTCTGTTGTGTAAGATGCATCCGTATCCGATGATGCGGCCGTATCATCTGTCATGACGTCATCGTCAGAAACAGGCGGCTCTTGCGCGAAAGCGCAGGCGGCCAAAGCGGTTATCGCAACACCAATCGTGGCATCACGTAGGGCGGGGAATTTGTCGGCAAGACGGGTCATGGGTCTCTCCTTTTGTCTGCCTATTTGACCGGCACAGCACAGAATAGCGTCGTGTCCGGGATATCTAAAAGGCCGTCTGACCATGGCGCTAAAAGGGCAAAAAAGAGGCGACGCGTTACAGACGCGTGAACAGGCAGTAGGATATTGGAAAGCACGCTTTGGCATTGAGACGTTAACTTAGCTGCGGCATAGGCACGGTATGACGTCCATTTTGTCCCTGAACTCGGTCTCTAAATCCTTTGCGGGTGTCCCGGCCGTGAAAGATGTCAGCTTCACCGTCGCGCCGGGCGAAATTGTTGGCTTTTTGGGCCCCAACGGGGCGGGGAAGACGACGAGCCTACGCATGGCGCTGGGCTACGTGACGCCGGATCACGGGCATGTCGAACTTTTCGGTGGCGCGCCGGGGGAACGGACCTTTGGCCGTGTGGGCTTCCTGCCCGAAGAACGGGGCCTCTATAAAAAGCAGACCGCGCGCGAAGCGATCGCCCATATGGGTCGCCTCAATGGGATGAAGCGTAACGACGCCTTTATGACGGCGGACCGGCTGCTTGATCGCTACGGTCTGGGTCATGCTAAGCGCAAAAAGAATAAAGACCTGTCCAAGGGCATGGCGCAGAAGGTGCAACTTCTATCCGCCATCGCCCATGATCCGGAATTTTATGTGCTGGACGAGCCTTTCTCCGGCCTTGATCCCGTAAACCAGAAAATATTGGAAGAAATGGTGCGCGAGATTTCTGATCGCGGCGCGACGATACTGTTCTCAACCCATGTTATGGAACATGCAGAACGGCTCTGTGACCGGATTGTGCTGATGGCGCGGGGGTCTATTGTCTTCGACGGAACGGTAGAAGAAGCACTGGCCTTCGCGCCGCGCCGCGTTGTGCTGGCCAGTGAGAATAGCGGGCTTGCCGATGCGGTCAGTCCATTTGCCGAAGAGATTATCCGGCGCGATGACGGGTCGCTAGATCTCCTACTGAAAGCGGACGCACAAGTCCCTGATCTATTAGAACGCTGCGTCGATGCCGGTGTGCGCCTCACACGGTTTGAGCCCACCCGCGCGAGCTTGCATGAAGCGTTCGTGGCGCTGGTGGGCGAGGACGTGCGCGCCGATTTGGAAGCTGATCTGGCGGCCGATGCGGCGGCGTTGGAGGCGGCGTAAGATGGCGGATACACAAACGACATTACTCGGCTTGCCGAATTTCCGCCGCGTTTGGCTGATCGCGATGCGGGACTTTTTGGGCTATGTGAAGACCTGGGGCTTTTGGCTATCATTCCTATTGCCGATCTTGTTCTTTGCCGGGGCGTTTTACCTGCGCAGCGCCGATATCGACCTCACCCCACCCAAATATGAAA
>CAWUKE010000084.1:0-9121 GCA_963922935.1 uncultured Alphaproteobacteria bacterium
ACGCTCCCTCCAATGAGAAAACGATACAAGTCTCTATCCGCCCCGATCCAATCTGACAGCATCAGCCCAACAGGGCTAACCGTGGCCATCAAAACAACACCAAGCCAGACAGCCCAATGAGCCCAGCTCCGCGACGCCAGCGCAAAAGGCAGGCCTAGAACCGCCCAGTTCAGCGCTAAGTCTTGCAGCCCGCCTGGGGCTTGAAAGATTTGTCCGGCCGCGGCTAACCAGACGCCGATCAATATTTGCGCGGCAATCCCGAAGCTGACAGCAACATGACCATCTAGCTTTCGCCAAAGCCAGAACGCCGCCGCCCCGATTAGTAAGACGCCCAGACCGCCAAGCTTCGCCCCCGTGCTTAGGTAAACCCAATTATGGGCGACGAAGGTAATGATTGCGCCCAAGAGAATTGCGACTGCGAAGGCGAAAAGTGTCAGTAACCCCCGCTCTCGCCAAAGCGCTGCAACCTCCTGACTAACAGCCCTGTTGATCGATCCCATGATGCAAAGGTGGCCCATACCGCGATAAGAGTCGAGTCAACTGCATGGCTTGTGTAAACAAAGACTATGTTTCGTCTTTACCGAGTCAGGGGCGCGTCAATGGAGCCGACTTTGTCAGGTGGCGATATTTTAGTGCTGCGCCGACGAAAGGCGTACCCAGGCAATATCGTTGTTCTGCGTCATCCCCGATTAGGCCGCATGGTAAAACGGGTCAATGACACGGGCGGACTGGCCGGGGACAATGTCCAAGCGTCAACGGATAGCGAACGCTTGGGACAATTGGCGGATAGCGACCTGATTGGCGTCGCTATCCTGGCAATTACGCCGTCTGGGCTTCGCCGCCTGTCTGCTCGATCCGCGCCCCGCGCTGGAGCTTAAGCACTAGCAAGAGCGGGCTTGCCACGAAGATCGAAGAATAAGTCCCAACAATCACACCCCAGATCATCGCAAAGGCAAAACCTTCCAGACCCGGACCGCCCAGCACGTAAAGCGCCGTCAACGCCAACAGGGTCGTGACGGACGTCATAATCGTACGGGAGAGCGTATCATTGATTGAGATATTGATGACCTCGGCCATCGGCATCTTCTTATATTTGCGGAGGTTCTCGCGAATACGGTCATAGACGATCACCGTATCGTTCAGTGAGTAACCCACGATGGTCAGGATCGCAGCGACGATGGCGAGGTTAAATTCAATCTGGAACAACTCAAAGACGCCCAATGTGAGGATCACGTCGTGTAGAAGAGCAACCACGGCCCCTACACCGAACTGCCACTCAAAGCGGAACCAGATGTAAGCCAAGACAAGGCCGAGCGCGAGAACAACGGCGAGCAGGCCCTTGCGGCGAAGTTCGCCAGAGACTTTACCGGAGACGGTTTCCGTTGAGTCGACCCGAATATCGTCGCCATATTGCGCTGTTAGGAATTCCATAAGCGCCTGTTGGGCGATCTGCTGCGGATCGTCCTGTTGTTCACGGGCTGCCGCTGCTGCACTTGCCTCTATCTCTTCAGACGCGGCATCGTCTTCTTCGACCTGAAGCGGCAAGCTGATCCGGACGTAGGGATAGGTGACTTCAGAACCGACAGGTTGAAAGATATTTTGGACCCCTGATCCATCAAACTCGTTCTGCACGAGATCTTGAATATCTGCGGGCGGTTCGCCGCCAAAATCGACTGTGGTGACGACGCCCCCCGTAAAATCCAAACCGTAGTTCAGACCCTTGGTGAAGAAGAAAAACATCGAAAACAGCACGCCAATGATCGACAGGATCGCAGCAATAGTGCGACCTTTGATGAACGGCACGCGCGGCTCGATCGGAAGGAGCTTGACGAGAGAAATATCACGCATGGATCAGCTCCTAAATCGGTAGGGTCTTGGGCCGCGTACCGCGCAGCCAGGTGGCCGTCAGCAAGCGAGCAAAGACAACGGCGGTAAAGACAGATGTCACAATCCCAATCGCAAGGGTCACAGCGAACCCGCGCACCGGACCTGAGCCCACAAAGTAAAGCGTAATCGCTGCGATCATCGTCGTAATGTTTGCGTCTAAGATTGGCGCAAGCGATCGACGATAGCCCGTTTCAATGGCATTGACGGGCGGGCGCCCATTATAGGTTTCTTCTCGAATTCGCTCAAAGATCAGCACATTGGCGTCCACCGCCATACCAATTGTCAGGATAATACCGGCAATCCCCGGAAGGGTTAGCGTCGCCCCTAATATGGTCAACGCCGCCGCAATCAATGCGATGTTCGTCGCCAGCGCTAAAATCGCAATGGTCCCGAAGCGCACGCCGTAGGAAACAAACATAAAAATCGCTACGCCGATCAGGCCGATAACGGAGGCCACTTGTCCGGCGCGGATAGAGGCTTCACCCAATTCCGCTGACACTGTCCGCTCTTCAACAATCAGCAGCTTGGCTGGCAACGCCCCTGCATTGAGAAAGCGTGAAAGTTCAGCAGATGATTCTGCTGTGAAAGAGCCCTCAATAAAACCGCGGCCGCCCGTAATAGCTGAGCGGATATTTGGCGCGGTTACAATCTGATTATCGAGAACCACCGCAAAGCGACGACCGCGGTTCTTCGCCGTCATCTCACCAAAATAGCCCGCACAACGGAAATTGAAGCTAAAGTTCACAATAGGGTCGCCACGTTCCGGGTGCACTCCGGGGGACGCATTTTCCAGACATTCGCCCGTAATGCGCGTGCGCTCTTCCACAATAAGGCCACCGCCGCCCTGCCCCGCTTCGTAAGGGTAGTAGGTGGTCCCAATCGTTGGCGTGCGAGAGCGTCCTGTTTCAGGATCGAAGCTTTGCATCGCTTGGCTCAAGATCAACTCATTTTCGCTGTCTTGATGGACGAGATTGAAGGTCAGGTTCGCCGTCTTGTTGATAGCCGATTTGATCTCATCAATATTTTTCGCGCCTGGTACTTGCAGTAGGATGCGGTCATCGCCTTCGCGGACCAGTGTCATCTCTGTTGTGCCCGAGGGGTCGATCCTGTCCCGAAGAACTTCTATGGACTGATCAATCGTGCGTTTGCGGATAAATTCGATCTGTTCATCTGTGACCGTCACGCGGAAACCCCGGTCACCAACGGCTTCGACCTCGGTTGTGCGACCACTGCCAGGACGGGTCGGGTCAACAGGCGCGCTCATGCCTTGTAGGACTTCTAAAGCTTTTTGAAGATCGGCTGGATCCCGCAGCTGCCCTAAAACGACTCCATCGCGGATTTGCACCGTCTGCGGACGGATCGTATTGTCCCTCAGCGCTTCAAGAATGCCAATCCTTTCGTTAGCCAGCGCTTGCGAAAGCACAGACGACAGATCGACTTCGAGCAACATATGCGCCCCGCCCTGAAGGTCGAGGCCCAAATTGATCGTATCCTGCGCGAAAGTCGGCATTTTTGCCCGCGTCTCGGCATTCATAGCGTTCGGAGCCGCCATAAAGAGGCCTAAGCCCACAAGGGCGAGAATGAAAAACGTCTTCCAGCGCGAAAATAAGAGCATTAGTCGTTCGCCGGCTTACGATCGCGTTTCATGGACACCATAGACCGCAGAACTTTCATGTCCGTGCCGCCAAATGTAACTGTCAGTTCGTCTTCACCGACCTTTTTGACTTTCCCGACAAGACCGCCGCTTGTGACGATTTCATCGCCACGCTGAATAGCCTCAATCATGGCGCGGTGTTCTTTGACGCGCTTAGACTGTGGGCGAATGATCAGGAAATAGAAGATCAGGCCGATCAGAGCCATCATCATAAGCGTACTGACCAGTTCTCCACCAGGAGGGGGCGGAGCCGCTTGATAGATAGTTTGAAAATTCATGCGACGATCCCCGAAGCCAAAACAACTTTTGAGCTATATAAGGGGGCGATTTCGCACCGCAAGCAAAGGCCTCAGATTTAAGACGATCTATGTAAGCCAGCTGGCGATTTGTTTTAGGGTCGGATGGCGGTCGGGGACGGGATAAAACATCCAGTAATGCCCATAATCTGGCTCTTTGACGTAATGCCCCAACGCCTTTGCCGCCCCCGCGCGCTGCGCAAAGCGGTCAATCGCGGCAAACAAGACATCTTGCTCGCCTGTCACGATGTGCATCTTGGGCATATCCGTGAAATCCATCAACTCTGGGCTAATCAACGGGTCATCGCGTTTCAAACCCGTATCACCGAGATAGGCGCCCACCGCCGGTTCAAGGCCGAACGGCGTGATCAGGGCTTCATAGTCATCCTCTTTCGTCGGCGGCGTTTCGAAAGGTGTTAGATCGACCCATGGGGACCAAAGGATGATTGTTTCAGGGTTAGGTTCGCCCCGTTCCCGGCGCGTCTGCAGGATCGCCAAGGTCAAATTGCCCCCCGCGCTACAGCCGCCAAGGTTCACGTTCTCAAGACCGTAGCACTCCACCACACTCGCAAAGTGGCGATCCGCCCAGCCTATAATCTGCGGAGCCCGCGCTTCTGGCGGTAGCGGATAATCCGGCATTATGACCGTCATCTGTGCGTGATCACAGACTTCTTGCAGAGCCATATAATGAATGGATTGCAGGCCGTAGACATAGCCGCCGCCATGTTGATGTACATAGACGGACGGTGTCTCTCCGCCTGCTGGATGACACATCCAAACGGCCCGTCCTTCAAACTCGGCCCGTACCCAACGACGGGTCTGTTTACCCATCGGCCTCATATTTCGCTGTTCGCCCTTCACGGCGTCTTTCAGCATCTTATTGCGATAGCGCGTTGCCCGAAGGAGTGCTTGTATCGCTCTGTAACGTAACGAAGTTCCCATCAGGCAAACTCAAAATGATCGAAAATTGGCTGCGTCAGTCGACGCTTAAA
The DNA here is from genome assembly GCA_963922935.1 of uncultured Alphaproteobacteria bacterium. Lineage (GTDB taxonomy): Bacteria > Pseudomonadota > Alphaproteobacteria > Caulobacterales > Maricaulaceae > Litorimonas. Next base: position 4,830 of record CAWUKE010000084.1, read on the forward strand.
CTCACGTGAGGATCCAGGCCAATTATTTGTCACTTTCTCGCCATCCTTATACCATGACGCCTCAACTTTATCCCAGGCCGTATCCCGAAGGCGTCTCTGGATTTCCACATTATAGGCCGCTTCCGCATCGGCATTGACACTGACACGCCCTCCATCGGCTCGCGAAAGCAATTTGAGTATCATCTCAAACTGTTGCTCGAGTTTGTAAACAATCGACGTGTGGCCCGTATTTGTATTCGGACCATAAAGTATGAACAAGTTCGGGAAACCCGCTGTCATAACACCGAGATAAGCTTCGGCGCCGTCGGCCCAACGCTCACGCAAGGTCAGAGTGTTCTCTCCGGTCACGGCGATTTCTTTTAAGAACGGATTGGTGATAAATCCTGTCGCCAGCGCTACGATGTCATGCTGCCGTTCAACATTACCCGCTACAGTTCCCGTCTCCGTAAAGCGCTCTATCGGATCAAAAACAACGTCAACATTATCCCGCGCGAGGGTCTCAATATAGTGATCAGACAGCAGAATTCGGCGCGCGCCGAGAGGGTAATCTGGCGTCAATCTCTCACGCATCTCTGGATCATCCGGGAAAGCGGCCTTTAGCTTCTTTTCGTGTTGCGTGCGCAGAACCCAACGTTGCAGCGGCTTGCCTTGGATGGCGGGCCAAAGGCCATATTCCCCCTGCGACCAGAGCGACGCGCGATAGAGTTTTGCAAGCGCTGGCACACGCCGACCCAGCCATTTCTCAAAAGCTGAATAAGGACGATCGCCTTTGTCGATGATCCAATTAGGGCTGCGGTGATAAACGGTTAGACGGCGGGCAACTTTCGCGACTTCAGGGATCAGTTGGATCGCACTGGCAGCGTTTCCGATGCACGCCACATCCTTATCGGTTAGATCAACAGAATGATCCCACCGCGCCGTGTGAAAAGCGGGCCTCTCAAAATTCTGCAGCCCTTCAATCTCAGGAATACGCGGATGATGAAGCTGCCCAATAGCGGACACAAGATAGCGACAAATGATCGGCGCTTGTTTATCAAACGTGACGGTCCAGTTTTTGCCGTCCCAATCTGCCGCCACAACTTTCATGCCGGTCCGGATGTGAGTCCGTAGGTCACGTTTATCCGCAAAGTCATTGATATATCTCAATATTTGCTTTTGCTTTGCCCATTTAAAGTCCCATGTCGGGTTAGGCTCAAAGCTATAAGAATAGAGCGCACTCGGTACGTCGCACTCCGCGCCAGGATAGGTGTTTTCCCGCCATGTTCCACCGATCGTTTCGGCTTTTTCGACCAAGATGAAATCGTCACGCCCCGCCTCGCGGAGCTTGGCAGCTAGCCCCAGTCCTGCAAAGCCAGTCCCAATGATAAGCGTGTCGACCCACTCTAGGCTCATGCACTCCTCCCCAGGCGACCTTTACGTCGCTTAAGGGTACAGCGCTAGGCAGCCGGAATATGGCTGTCAATTCACCCGCGCAAACAACGCGAGCGTGATGGCTTAGCTCGGAGGCGCGACCGAAATGTTATGAGAGCCCACAGGGCGTTCGCGCCAAGGGAAACGATAGAAGATATGACTTCCGACCAAACGGGTCCGTTCGAGCGAGTCGTTCCAAACGGGATCAACGGCCGTCGTGTGATAATGAGTGCTTCGACCCACTGTACTGCGTGGCTGCTGCGTGAGGACATAACTCGCAACGAGTTCAGCGTTTTCCCAAGACCGCCCTTTTGGCTCACGATCAAGGCTACCGTCGCAAGTAAAGGTAAACTGGCACCCTGTCCGACGTTCAGAGCCCTCATAGACAACGCCGCAATAGGTGTTTGGGAAGTGTTTAGACCGCACGCGATTTTGCACGACTTGCGCGACAGCAATCTGCCCCGCACGCGGTTCAGAGCGGGCTTCATAATAAACGGCTTCAGCCAAACAGTTGATCTCTGCCTGCTCCACAGAGGCCCGCAAGACTGGATCTCTATAATCCGCCTCAATTTCGGCTAAATCAACGGACAGAGCTTCAAGAGCGGTATCGGCGCGCGAATCAGGCCCATAAAGCTCTGACAAGTGATCCACACTGACAGACGCGTTTACGGGCTCAGGCGTGGCGCGGAAATCCGCCGCTAAACGTGTCAAAACCACGCTTGCACGCTGGTCTGCGGCCTTATCAGCGATCGCTGGGATTGTGACAGCCCCGCCAAAGATAGCGGACAGTCCCATGGCCCAGCCCGCCATGATATGTCTTTTGGGTCGCATTGCGACGCCTCCTGTTCTGACCCGTCCCATCTTGCAAGACACAGACCATTTCAGTTCTACAGCGAACATCAAAGTCATTTGCCCCAAGCCGGGAGGTCGGCTTGGTCATCCTTACAATATATGGTTAAGTCAATCCTACAGACACTATGGGTGGGTAAATCTGCTAAAACGCGCCCAACCTGTTGTGTCAGCGCATCACACCCGGGTCATATTTCTTTCATCGATGCCCATATGGCGATCTTTCGCAGGATTTCCAGTAAAAAGTTGAGTCAGTAGCGACCATTAGAATATAACTTCTAATTGTCATCTTTGGTTCATTCTGCGCTCAGACAGCTAGAGTTAGCAACTCAGAACATTTTAAAGGTCATAAAATGAAACGATCTCACGTCCTGGTTCTCTCTAGCTTTCCGCTTCTTTTAAGCGCCTGCATCTCCAATGGCGCACATTATGAGCCCATAATCGATGCGCAACGGGACCAACAATATTACACCGACCTTGGAGATTGTCAGCATCTGGCAGAGGGCAAAAATCTTGTTGATGGCGACACGGCAAATCAGGCCGCACTGGGCGCAGGTCTTGGCGCTGTTTTGGGCATCTTACGCCGCGGCGACGATCTTGAAAATGCCGCTGTCGGCGCCGTTGTCGGCGGCGCTATTGGCGGCGGCTCCGGCCTTTATGAGGCAAACCGACAACGCCAAGAGATTGTTATGTCCTGCATGGCCGGACGCGGGTACCGCGTTCTCGGCTAAGCCCTAAGCATCAGCCTTATGCCGGATCGCCGCTTGTGCGGCGGCTAGGCGCGCGATCGGAACGCGGTAAGGCGAGCAAGAGACATAATTCAGCCCAGTGCGCTGGCAGAAGTCGATGCTGGCCGGATCACCGCCATGTTCGCCGCAAATCCCAAGCTTGATATCAGCGGATGTCGCGCGTCCTCGCTCTGCGGCAATCTGGATAAGATCACCGACCCCATCTTGATCGAGGGTCACAAACGGGTCTTTGTCCATAATCCCGGCGCGCACATAATCCGGCAGGAACTTCCCGGCATCATCGCGTGAAAGACCAAACGTCGTCTGGGTTAGATCATTCGTTCCGAAGCTAAAGAACGCGGCGTGATGCGCGATGTGGCCCGCGCGAAGGGCTGCGCGCGGCAACTCAATCATCGTCCCGACACTATAATCAGACACACCAATCTCCGCTGCGACAGCATCGATGCGACCTTTTAGGATTTCCAGCTCTTTTTCGCTACTAATCAGCGGCACCATGATCTCTGTTATCGGCGTCTGGCCTGTTTCTTTTCCGACGAGGGCCTGCGCCTCTAGGATCGCACGGGCTTGCATCTCATAGATCTCTGGAAAGCTGATCCCAAGGCGGCAGCCCCGATGGCCAAGCATAGGGTTGGCTTCTTCCAACTCACGCGCCCGGCGCATCATCTCACTGGCAGGAACGCCGATCGTCGCCGCCACAGTGCCAATATCGGCTTCTGTATGCGGCAAAAACTCATGCAAAGGAGGATCGAGCAGTCGAATTGTACTCGGGCGCTCTCCCATCAAGCGGAAAATTGCTGCGAAATCCTCCCGCTGAACGGGCAGGATTTTGTCCAGGGCGGCTCGACGCGCCTCTTCACTGTCAGCCAGAATCATTTCACGGAAATGGGCCAAACGGTCGGCTTCAAAGAACATATGCTCTGTCCGGCAGAGACCAATCCCTTCAGCCCCAAAGTCGATCGCGGTCTGAACATCCAGAGGCGTTTCCGCGTTGGTCCGCACTTTCAAAGTCCGCAGTGCGTCCGCCCAGCCCATCACGGTCGCAAAATCGCCGGAGAGTTCGGGCTGAACCATATCCACCTCGCCCGCGAAGACTTGGCCAGTCGCCCCATCAACGGTCACGATATCGCCGCGCTTAACAACACGCCCCGCAACGGAAAATTCCCCGGCCGCATAATCAATGCGAATGTCGCCTGCCCCGGACACACACGGTGTCCCCATTCCGCGCGCTACAACGGCGGCGTGAGAGGTCATACCGCCCCGTGCGGTGACAATGGCCTCTGCTGC
>CAWUKE010000085.1:0-9088 GCA_963922935.1 uncultured Alphaproteobacteria bacterium
CAGAACAAAACACCGATCCTTCTCAGCTTGCTGGCCGCTGGCATGCTGTGTCTGGGATTCTACTCCAAGGTTCTCTACGACACATTCTGTCGGATTACGGGCTTTGGCGGGACACCACAGATCGCCATGAACGAAGAAAATCTCTCGCCGATTTTGGATCGAGAGATCGAAGTGCGGTTCGACACCAATGTCAGCCCCGAGTTGCCGTGGGAATTCATCCCAGAGCAGCGCGGCGTGACGGTTAAATTGGGCCAGACTGGGTTGGCTTATTACCGCGTCAAAAACGTGTCTGATAAGGCTGTGACAGGGGTCGCGACCTTCAACGTGACACCGATGAAGGCGGCACCTTACTTTGTGAAAACGGAATGTTTCTGTTTTACGGATCAGACGCTGCAACCCGGTGAAGAAGTGACCATGCCCGTGCTGTTCTTCATCGAACCCGACATGGATAGCAGTGCGCGTCATGACGATGTTGAAGAAGTCTATCTAAGCTACACCTTCTTTGAGAGTGAAAACCAGCCTGTGGCAGGGACGTTTACCACAAACGCACTGAACTAGGGGGCTTCGCCTTATTGCGAAGCGCCGTTGCGCTAGCTATAGGCGACTCAGAATAACTGGGCGGCACTGACCGCTGGGACAAAGGAACGTTTCATGGCGGGTGCCGTCGAACACGACTATCATATTCTTCCACCGAGCCCGTGGCCGTTCCTATCCGGAATGGCGGCCCTGATCTGGGGCGCGGGCATGGTGATTTTCTTCACCGGCCTGACACCGCGCACGGGTGACAATGCTATGGCGGAGTTCTTCTTCGCCCGGGGCCTCGACACGATTCAGGGCCGGGAAGGCGCCTCTGGCGGCTGGATCATCCTGCTGATTGGCTGTCTCTTCGCGACCTATTGCATGTATGGCTGGTGGAAAGACGTGGCGGCGGAGAGCGAACGCGGCGAGCATACGCCCGTTATCGACCTGGGCCTGCGCTACGGCATGATCATGTTCATCATGCAGGAAGCCATGTTCTTTGTCGGCTGGTTCTGGATGTTCTTTGAACTCGGCCTGTTCCACAAGTTCCGGGCGGGCTGGAACCCGGACATCCTTGAAAATCCAGATGCCTTTGCCTCTTGGCCACCGCCATCTATTGAGACCGTCGATCCGTGGCATCTGCCACTGATCAATACGCTCATCCTCCTTCTGTCGGGTACCACTGTGACATGGGGTCACCACGCTCTCATCCATGGCGATCGGAAAGGGGCAAAGTGGGGCATTGGCCTGACCGTTGCGCTGGGCGTCCTTTTCACAGCGGTGCAGGCGATCGAATATGTCCACCTGTTTGATTATCGCGCTGTCGATGGTCTGAAAGGCACATTCTGGCTGTCCACTAACGTCTATGGCTCTGCCTTCTTTATGGCGACGGGCTTCCACGGTCTGCATGTTTTGATCGGAACGATCTTCCTGTTCGTGATCTGGGGTCGCCTGATGAAAGGCGGGATGAGTTCTGAGAAGCATTTCGGTCTCGAAGCGGCGGCTTGGTACTGGCACTTCGTCGACGTGGTCTGGCTCTTCCTCTTTGCCTTTGTCTATGTCGCCTTCGGGTGACGATGGGCTCGGTTTTTAACACCAGCCCTTTTCTAGAGCCCGCCAATTGTTTGGCGGGCTTTTGCGTGCGCTAATGGCTATTCGTTTCCGACCCATGCCGGGCCTCAGCGTGGCCGTTCTGATCTGCCTGCCGATCCTGATTGGGCTCGGCGTCTGGCAATATCAGCGTTGGCAATGGAAGACAGACGTTCTGGCTGAAATTGACGCGGCTGTGACCGCGCCGCCGTTGCAAGGCCTGCAGGCCTTAAGTGAGGCAGACGGACTGCTCGATTTTCGCCGTATTCAATTTGACGGCACAGAAACGGGCGAGACATTTTTGTTTTATAGCCCAGAAGGCAATATCGCTTGGATGCCCTTTCGCGTCGTCGAAGCAGCGGGTGGCACCGCCTTAGTTGGATTTCCCACCATCGCGGATGGCCTAAAAGAAACAGCCTCCCCGCCCACTATGGCAGGGCCGCGAGCGGGATATGTCAGGCGTATTCGCCCCCCGGGTTTTTTAAGCCGTCTCATCGGAACACCCAATAACCCCGCAGATAATCGTTGGTTTTCCATCAATCCTGACGGGGCGTGGCTAGACGGTGCCGACCTTTATATTGATGTGAGCCAAGATCGGCGCGATGCCAGCCAACTGCCTGTGCAGCGACCCGATATTCCCAATAATCACGTCAGCTATATGCTGACATGGTGGAGCTTTGCGATCATCCTCTTGGTGATTTACGCGATCCTTCATGTGCGCACGGGCCGTTTGTCCCGTGATTAGACGCGTCACGCCCAGCACCGAAATCACGGCAACAGGTCCGGCTGGAGCCCTAATCCTGCGTCACCCCCGCTGGTCGGATTATGACGCTTGGGCGAATATTCGTCGCCGCGATGCGGCTTACTTAAAACCCTGGGAGCCTGAATGGACGGAGGCGCATCTTTCGCGGGGGAGCTACCGCCTGCGGCTGAACCGATTTCGGAAAATGGTGCAGACAGACCGCGCTTACCCTTTTCATATTTTCCGCGCGGATAGTGATGTGTTGATCGGGTCCTGTAACCTAACCCATATAGAGCGCGGTGCGGCCATGTCGGCCAAGATTGGCTATTGGGTCGCCCAAGATCAGCAAGGGCGTGGCCATGCGCGGGCGGCGGTTCGGGCCGTCTCTCGTTTTGGTTTTGATACGTTAGGCTTGCACAGGATTGAAGCGGCGGTGCAGCCTGACAATATCGCTTCTGTCCGCGTGTTGGAGGCCACAGACTTCAGGCTAGAAGGCACAGCGCGGGGCCTATTACGGATTGATGGGCAGTGGGCCGATCACGCTGTCTATGCGTGTCTCTCGTCGGATTAAGATTAAAACGTTCCGCTAATTTCAAAGTTGAGACGCCGTCCGCGATCGCGTTCAAACCGTTCAAAACGCGTGATGGGATCAAGGCGCAGACCCTCGCCAAAATAGCGCTCGCGATCGCGAATAATCGTATTGTCGAGAATGTTCTGAACGAAAATGCTCAGCTGCAGCCCATAGACATCTTTAAAGATGATGCCTGCTTCTAAGAAGGGTTCGTCGACGACCACATCTTGAACTTCGTCAAAGCGGATAAAGGGCGCGCTTTGATCATTTTCCAGCTCACCGAAAAGCGCGATCTCTGTATTGGGAATGTCGTAGCGCACTTCGAGTTCGTAGGCATATTCCGTATCATTATTGATCGCCCGGCGTTCGCCGGTGAGTGGATCATCAATGGCGCTATCTTGCAGAAGCGCAAAGCCTTCTAGTCGAAGTCCGGGAACCCCAATCGTATCGAAGAGCAGCGTGGCTTCCGCCTCAACGCCCCAGCGCTCAGCTGAGTCGAGATTGCCCGGCCCTTCGGTTCCGTCGCTGAACAATACCCGATCATTAGGATCTTCAATGCGTTCGTAAAAGGGTGAAATTCGTCCAGACAGAAGGGTGGGGTCGGTTCGTTCAATTTCAACGCTTAAGTTCCAGGACTGTTCGGGAATAATCTCATCATTACCGCTGGTGATGATTTCATCCGCCAAACTCCGCGTAGAAACGAAATCTCCAAAGTCAAGCTGTCCGACTTCGCGCTCAATTCGGGCGCGATAGCTATACATATCAGACGCTGTCCAACTGGCCGCCAAGAATCCTTTGGGGCGGAAAAATTCTCGAGGCTCTTCACCAGGAGCCACAACCCCCAGAGAGGAAAACTCCGCGCCAATGGAGGCTTGAAGATTAAAGCTGTTGGAAACAGTCCAACTGTCCGTCAGGCGAAAATCGAAACGGTCTTCTTCGACCAAGACATTATCGATGATCGGCGCGGTAAAATTGTCTTCAAAGAGCGTTTCTGATTCCAAAGAATTGAAGGCATATTCGGCGCTGATTTGTAGGTCATGCACATCGGCCAGACGGAAGGCATATTCGCTACGGGCGATGATTTCCTTTTCAATTTCGTCGCGCTTGAAGATCGAGCGGGTTGGGTCTTGCCCGTCAAACGCATTCACAAATCGGGTCTCGAATCGGCTATCTTCATAGCGATAGAAGCCAAGGAATTTCAGCGTGCCGGGACCGGTTGGCAGGGCATAGTCACCGCTAATGTCGACTTCCCACTCATCCTCACCGCCATAGCCATCACTGCGTCCGCTCAAACGGTCGTCACGGCGTGCGATGAAAGTCTCTCTGACGCCGTTCTTATTATTTCGGCGTTGCAGGCGGGTATTTAGGTTAGCGACGTGACCATTATCAGGCGTCCAGCTAAGGTTCGCAGACAGGCGCGGACGACGATTATCAAAGTAAACATCTTCGGTCCGGTCCTCGATGACAGAACCACCGCGGTCCGGACGATCATCAAAGAAGGTTTCAACCGAATCCTCAGTGAAGGTAAACTGGCCCGCATCAAGCGCGAGGTTAAACGAGAGGTTGCCGCGTTCTCCCGCAAGGCTGATTTCGCCTTCTAAGAGTTGGGGGGCTGTGCCGTCTTCAAACCGCATCGCATAGTTCCAACTCCCGGACAGTTCCGTTGTTCGCGCGATGACATTGACGACTTGTCCGGACAGTCCGGGAATATCCAGGGCGGCGCCATCAAGGATTTCCAGACGTTTGACAGAAGCAGCGGGGATTCGAGAGAGCAGGTCTCGTGCGCCTTGGCTCTTTGTTGATGGGCGTCGCCCATTGATTAGAAAGTTGCCGCTGGCTTCGCCAAAACCGCGTGACCCGCTATCGCCGCTGCGCAGGCTGAAGCCCGGAATTTGGAAAACCATGTCCAGCGCGGTGTTGGGTTGGAACCGTTCAAAATCCGCAGGCGTGTAGACATTAAGCAGGGCTTGTGTTTCCGCGGCATCGCTCTGTGGGCTTTCGGCCTCCACGCTTCCAGTCTGCGCAAAGGCGGAGTTGAGCAAAACGGTGCTGAGGACAGCGCCACACAACAGCTTATGGAAGGAAGACGGTTGCAAGGTTTCGACTAGCCCAGCTCTTCGACGGAGACATCGCGCAAAGATAGAGGCTTGCGCGCAATGGGATTATCGATCCGGTCCTGTAGCTTTGCAAATGCCTCTGGCACGGATGTGGCCGTTAGAATGTCATGGGCCATATCGCGGCTTGCAAAGCCTTCATCCATAATGCGCTGAAATTCTTCGATCAAAAGATCCCAATAGCCTGTGTCGGATAGGAAAACGATGGGTTTGTCGTGAAGGTTTAAGCGCTGCCAGGACAGAACTTCGACCGCTTCTTCAAGCGTGCCAATCCCGCCGGGTAAGATGATGAACCCATCGGACTCTGTATACATGCGGATTTTCCGCTCATGCATATCCTGGACGAAAATATGCTCAATGCCGTCCAACGTGGCTTCGACCTCACGCAGGAGTTCCGGAATAATCCCCAAGACAGGGGCGCCGTGATCGCGTGAGGCGCGGGCGACGGCGCCCATAAGGCCCAGACCACCCCCGCCATAGACCAGGCGCAAGCCGGACTTTGCGATATGCGTTCCGGTTTCTGTCGCGAGCGCCATATGCTGTGGCGCATTCCCGGGCGAGGCCCCACAAAAAACGGCAACAGACGACAACGTTTCGGGTTGCCGTTTTAGGTCGCGCTCGCGCGGTGTGTTAGATTTATTCTTTGTCACAGTGTGTCTTTTGCTTTTCGCTATCTTTTGAGGCCTCTAAGAACCGTTTACGCCTGTGGCAAGTCATGTCGTCTGCACGTCAATGTAGAAATCATCAAGGATACAATAAAGAGTGAAGACCGGACGTATTTTAGGGATGGTTTTAGGCGGCATCGCCTTGTCGGGCCTGCTTTTTGGCGGATTATGGTTCGCCAATCAGCGCGCAACGCCAGACGATGCGCCCATTTCCGAAACGCCGCCCATCGCGGCGTCTCTCACACCGGTAACGATTTCGACCGTCACAGAGCTGACGGATGATATTGGACCAACATTACGGATCAGCGGTCAAGGCGAAGCGGGATCGACGATTGTCCTGACAGATCGCGGCGAGATTGTTCGACAGGTGAGGGTTGGCCCGGACGGAATTTGGGCGGTGAACCTGCCTGTATCGATGGCCCCGATGGCGATCGAAGCCGAACAGCTGACAGGAGAAGCGGGCAGCGACGCCCAAGTAAGCATTCGCGGCGCGCAGACCATTTTCCGCATTCATCGGGCCGCAGACCGTGCTGCTGGCGCGCCCGCTCTGATCATGATTAGCGCGCCCGCAACACCGAGCCAGATTGTCAGTTCACCCTTCGGTGGCCTGCCGGGTACGGGGCCGCTTTATCTGGTCGCGATTGATTATGATGATGCTGGCGGCGTGATCATTAATGGCCTATCTGAAATCCCAGGGCGTGTGCGCGTTTACGTGTCCGATTCTGCGATTGGCGAAACGCGCGTCGGCCCAGACGGGCGCTGGGCCTATATTGCGGCGAGTGTTTTGCCTGTTGGGGAATATGACATACGGGCTGAGTTCCAATCAGAAGACGGCAGCACGCGCGCGGCTTTGACCGTTTCCTTTGAACGCTTACCGCCGTTGGTTGCTGATCAAAGTGACGATGGGGCGCTACAAGTGGGCTTTACGCCTTATCGCTGGCAAATCCGGCGCGCCCTTGTCGGCGGTGGGGTCCAGAACACGGTCATCTTCGCCCCGGAAAATGTGCCCGCGCCGCCTATTCCGCCGGAGCCATAACCCCTTTGTCGGACGGGTTGGGTTTGCGTCCAAACCATCGCTTTAATCGCCTGCGCCAAACATAAGGGGCGGCGAGCAAAACAGGTGTAAGCAAGAGTGTCAGTACGGTGGCAAAGGATAGCCCCGTGACGATGGCATAAGAGAGTGGCTTCCAGATGTCAGAAGTTTGGGAACCGCGCGCATCAAATGTTCCGCTGATCACATTGGCATCGACGCCCAGAACCAGGGGCATCAAACCTACGACCGTGGTGATCGTTGTGAGCAGGACAGGCCGCAGTCGCTGCGCGGCGGTGCGGATGGCGGCATCAACAGGATCGCTCCCACGCTCGAGCAGCCGCTGATAGGTGTCGATCAAGACGATATTATTGTTCACAACAATCCCCATTAGGGCGATGACGCCCGTCATGGTCAGGACCATGGACACATAAGGGTAGAATATCAGCCCGAGCAGCACGCCAAAGACCGAAAGGATCACCGCAGAAAGCGTCAGCACAACGTGGTAGAAGCTGTTGAACTGCAACAGCAAGATCACGCCCATCATAAAGATAATCGCGGCCAGAGCCACCATGCCAAAGGCGGCCGCTTCGGCATTTTCTTCCGCTTGACCTAGGAACCGCCAATTCACCCCATTGGGCAGGTTGCCCGGCGTGTCGAGCCATTCCCGGACTTCTTCAACCTGCAGGTTTGGCGCGTAGCCTTCGGCGGTGTTGGCCTTGACTTCGTAAACGGCGAATTGGTTGCGGCGTGATATGCTATCCTCACGCGGACGCGCTTGGCGCTCCACCACAGAGGAGAGGGGGACCGAACCTTGCGGCGTCTGGATTCGTAGCTCGTCAAGTTTCCTGACCCCGCGCGCCTCTTCGGGGTAGCGGATGCGGATGTCGACTTCTTCGTCATTATCGAATGGGCGGAAGAAACCGACCAAGGCACCTTCTGTGACAAAGGAAATCGTCGCGCCAATCCGATTGATATCGAGGCCTAAGCGCCCGGCCTCTTCTCTGTTGACGTCAAGCTGCCACTCCAGACCGGGGAGGGGGAGCGTACTTTCAATGTCAATAACGCCTTCAATATTGGCGAGGAAGTCCTGAACGTTTCGGGCCGCTTCGCCGGCGGCCTCGCGGTCGCGCGATGTGAATTCGATACCGATATCCTTGCCAATTGGTGGTCCCATCGATCCCGCTGTGACTTCCGGGATCACCCCCGGCATATCCGCGACGGCAACCCGGATATCATCCATGATTGTCAGGACGCTGCGGCGGTCGGCAAAGTCTTCTAATTGGAAGAAGATTTTTACGACGGCGTCGCCGGGCGTATCCGCCAAGCCATCGCTGAGCCCGCTTGTGTCTCCCGCACCATTGCCCGCAACGACATAGACGCCCTCAATGCCTTCGATTTCGGCGGCGGCGATGCGACGCTCAACGTCTAGCCCGATCTGGCGTTGCGCTTCGGGGGTTTGGTTGCCCCGCGCGCGAACAAAAACATAGACTTGGTCAGACGGGTTCTGCGTGAAGAATTCAACTGGCTTGGGCGGCGGGCCGGACATGGACGCGCCAAAGGCCATGACGATAATACCGCAAAGGAAAATGGTGCTACCCAGCACGAGGAGCGGAAACCGAATGAGGCGCTTGATCAATCGCACATAAAGGCCTGTCGGACCGCTCAGTTGCGCCGGATCGCCCCCTTCGCCGGCCAGCGCGAGAGCTTGCGCGTCAACTTTGCGCGGCTTATCACCGCGAAGTTTGTCTTGCAGCCCCACAAACAGCGCCCCCATCGTCGGCAGGAAAATAAGGGCCATCAAAACAGATGCGCTCAACACATAGATTAGTGTCAGCGGGAAGTAGGACATGAATTTGCCCGTAATACTGTCCCAGAAGAGGAGCGGAAGGAAGGCGGCGAGCGTTGTCGCGGTTGAGCTGATGATCGGCCAGAACATGCGCTGCCCCGCCATTTGATAGGCTTCCTTTGCAGGCAGACCTTCCGCCAGTTTCCGGTCCGCATATTCGATAATGACAATCGCACTATCGACCAGAACCCCGACCGACAGGATCAGGCCGAACAGGATCATCATATTGATTGTCTCGCCTTGGGCCCAAAAGAGAAAGAGGGCGATGAGAAAGCTGCCCGGGATGGCAAAGCCGACGAACAAAGATGACCGAATTCCCAGCGCGATAAGGCAGACAATAAAGACCAGCAGGATGGCATTGATAATAGAAGAGCTCAGGCTGCTCACCATATCAAAAATATAGCGGGACTTGTCTTGGCTGAACTGGATTTCGATCGTGTTCGGGAACTCCGGACTGGCTTGAAAGGCCTCAACTTCGGCTTTAACCAGATTGATCGTATCGAGAATGT
>CAWUKE010000086.1:0-9014 GCA_963922935.1 uncultured Alphaproteobacteria bacterium
TCGGGATAACGATCCGCTAAAACCTTTTGCAGCGCGCCGGGCAGACGCACAGCCCGCCCGCGCACAGGGGCAAGCGCTTCATCCGTGCCGCCGACGGTGAAAACGGTGAGGGCGTTCTGATCGAGTTGGGACATATCTATCGTGGCCATCCCGCGCAGATTGGGCCGTTGGCGGCTTAGGTCAAGGCCAAAGCGCGTGATGGGTGCAGACTGCCCTACTTTCCCTTGCAATTCCGAATAAATACTGCTCCGTAAAGTGCGATGTCCCGTGCAATGTTTTCTCTTCGATGCAGTCTTCAATGCCTTGCATTGTTCTCCATCGCAATCAGTCTGGCATCCTGTGAAGCAAGTTTGACGCCTAAAAAGCCTGTCGCTGACACATCCTACAATGCCTCTGCCAGTTCACAGGCTCCCAGTTTTGATGTGAGAACTCTTGAGGCGGACCTTAGCGATTTGATCGCCCACTATGAGGTTCCGGGTTTAGCAGTTAGCATTCTGGAGGAAGGGCATCTCGTCTACCAGTCCGGTTTCGGCGTCAGGAATATCGAAACTGGTGATCCTGTCACGCCAGATACGCGGTTTCGCGTGGGATCCGTCACGAAACAGTTCACTGCGGTTATGGTAGGTATCTCTTAGGATCGGGGGGAGGTTTCTCTCTCTGATCACCCTAGTGACGCCCTGCCCGGCTTAGAATTTGCGCGCTCTGATGACGTTGGGGCGATGACTGTGGCCGACTTGCTGGGCCATACAGCGGGGTTTGGAAATATGGATGGGACGCTGGTTTTCTTTCCTGTGAAAAGCCGCGAAGACCTCTTGCAGCGATTGCCCCATCTTCCACTAGTTTCCGCGCCAGGCGAGACGTTTGGCTATAGTAACATGGGCTATACGTTGGCCGGCATGATAGCCGCGCCAGAGGGTTTTGACCCCGCAATCCAAGACCGAATATTGCAACCGCTCGGTATGACGCGCTCCGGGATGGATTTCGGCTTGATGCAGGGCGCTGATAATGTCGCGCAGGGCTACGCCATGCATGATGGAAAGCCCATTCCCGTTTTTTATGAAGACATGCACCTCGCAGGCCCGAGCGGAGCTTTAAATAGCACGGCCAAAGACCTCAGCCATTGGGTGGCTATGTTGCTAAGTAATGGGTTGATAAGCGATGGTAATGATGGAGAGACGCAACTCGTAGCAGGACCGTTTCTTGACGAGGCCATGTCCCAGCGATGGCCAAGAGAAGACAATGACCAAGGCTATGGCTTCGGCTTTTTCACGAATGCATACAGAGGTTATCACCGTGTCAGCCACGGCGGCAATACGGCTGGTTTTAGTGCCCATATTGATATGTTACCCAAACGACAGGTTGGCATCGTTGTTCTCTCCAACCAACAAAATTCAGACATTGGTCATAGAGTGGCCGATACTATTTATGCCCACATTCTTGGCCTTCCAAGGCCTGCTATAGACGATATAGAGCCTCGAATTACGCCAGCTCGAGTCGAGGCAGAGCTGATCCCACTAAGTGCGGATGACCCTCCGACTTTTGCAGTCGCCGACATGATTGGAAACTATCATCATAAGGGTTATGGGACTGTCCAAATTCGATTGGAAGGAGAACAGCTTATTGCCGATTTTCCAGATTTTTCCATGCCGCTCAGCCATGAATCTGCGAACGGTTTCGTTCTATCTTGGAAAGAAAATCTCCATCAGAACCTGCCGAGTTTCATGGTCGAATTTATCGGAGATTCTGGTGAGATGCCGACAGGATTACGACTGCCGCTTCGACTCGGTGATGAAGTCTTTGATAGGGAAGAGTCCTAAGAGAAATTTTGACTGAGGCCTCACCGCTTATTTGCCCTTCCCCTATTTCCCTTTCCAGCGCGGAGGCCGCTTCTCGAGGAAGGCGCGAGGGCCTTCTTGCATATCCTCGGTCTGCGCGACGCGACCAAAGGCTTGCAGGCCTGCATTCATCAGCTCTGCATCGGTCGCGTCAAAGGCTTGGCGCGTGACAGAGAGGGACTCACGCACGGCCACGGGGGCATTGGCCGTGATCTGTGCGGCGAGCCGTTTGGCTTCATCCATCACGTCTTCAAGCGGAACAATTCGATTAACCAGTCCGTGGCGATGGGCGGTCTGCGCATCAATCGGATCCCCCGTGGCGACCATTTCCATGGCGATGGCTTGGGGGAGGCGACGCGCCAAGCGGTGCACACCGCCCGCCGCCGCGACGAGGCTGCGCTTAACTTCCGGCAGGCCAAACCGCGCGGCTTCATCGGCCACAACCATATCAGAGGCGAGGGTGAGTTCCATGCCGCCGGCAAGCGCGCTGCCCTTTACGGCGGCGATCCAAGGTTTTTTGCGATTGGCGGTGACATAGCCGGCAAAGCCGCCGTCCTTTGTCGACAGCAGGTGGCCTTTGCCTTCGCTGATCGCTTTTAAGTCTGCCCCCGCGCAGAAGGTTTTGTCATTTGAGGAGGTGAGAATCGCGACCCAGATGTCATAATCGGCTTCAACGGCTTTAACGACCCAGTCGAGCGCGTTGGCGAGTTCCGGCGAGACGGCATTGCGCTTTTCCGGGCGGTTTAACGTGACAATCGCCACATGGCCCTCGCGCTCATATAGGATCAGGCTGCCGACACCTTCGGGTTTATCGCTCATGGGACGCTCCTCTTTTTAACGCCTCTATCAAAAAGCGCCGGAAAAGCAGAAGGCCAAGCGGCTTTGATTACGTCCCTGATGGGGGAGGCCGTCGAACGATTAGCGGCGTTCCATCTGTGCGGCACGGGCGCGGCGTCCGCCGACACGGACAATCAAAAACGCCCCGACAAGGAATGTCGAGATCAGCGTGAAGAGGCCGACAAATTTCATAATCTGCCCCTGACGTACGAGCTGCGCCCGGTAGGGGCTCGCCTCATAACGAGACGCATTGATGGCGCGCAGTTGGCAGCATTCCCCGGTGTCCGTGAAGGTATGCGCGGTCTGAACGAGTAAGAATTCACCGCTGTCGAAAGCGATTTCGTGGGCTAGATTATAGACCCCAGACCGCACTGCCCCTTGCGTATCGCTATAGGCTTGGTCGGTCCGGCCCTGAACGCCAACAATGTCCCGACGAATGACGTCCCCTTCTGGAACATTATCGATCATGCGCATGATCTGTGTGCGAAATTCGGGGTTTGTTTGTTCGTCCGGAAAGGCCGCCAGGATAAAGTCCGTGTCTTTTTCAATCAGGCGGTCGATCTGCATGTCCACTTCCGCGCGGACATCGTCCGGCACGCGCTTTTCCGCCATGGCTTGCATGGAGCAAGCTGAGAGCCAGACGGCCGCAAACAGGATGAAATGACGATACATGAGCGTGAGATAGCGAATGCGAGGCGTTAGGCCAAAGCGCGATGGGTCGCAGGACCAGTTGTCGCGATAAAATGACAGTCGCGAGAGAGCCTTGCGCGGTGGCCTGATACGAAAGCTAGGTTTTCAGCGCGTCTTCGACAGCCCGAATTTGCGCATCAAATGTCGGATCTTCCGCCCGTAATTCCGTGATGCGTTTGACCGCATGCATGACCGTCGTGTGATCCCGTCCCCCAAAACGCCTGCCAATATCGGGCAAAGACCGCTTGGTCAGCTTTTTGGAGAGATACATGGCCACTTGGCGGGGACGAGCGACCGCGCGAGCACGGCGTTTGCTGCTCATGTCTGTGAGGCTGATCGAAAAAGCTTCGCAGACCGTGCGTTGGATGCGGTCCACGGTCAGGCGCTGGCCCGTCATGTAACGCGAGTCTGACAAGGTCTCTTGCACCGTTTCTAAGGTAATCGGCGTGCCAAGAAATTCTGACTGGGCCACGATTTGATTGAAAGCGCCTTCCAAATCGCGGGGCGTGGCGTTCATGCGGGCCGCCAGATGGTCCCGGGCATTCTGTGGAATGCTGAGCGTCGGATTATGTTCGCGACGGCGGGCAATCAGGCGGTCCAAGATCCGCAGGCGTAACTCATAATCCGCGGCGCTGATTTTACAGACCAGGCCAGAGGACAGATAGCTTTTCAAGCGATCCGAGGCTTTCTCAATCGTATTGGGGTGACGGTCGGCAGCGATCAAAATCTGACGTCCCGCGCCGATCAGGCTGACGACAGTGTGCAGAAGCTCTTCCTGGCTGGCGGGTTTATCGGCGATGAAGTGCGCGTCGTCGATGATCAGCAGGTCAACATCGCGGAGGCTGGCTTTAAAAGCCGCCAGATTTTCGCGACCACCGCCCCGCACGCTGGCCACAAATTGTCCGACGAAATCCTCAGCTGAGACAAAACGAACGCGACGGTCCGGGTCTTGAGCACGGATTTCGCTTTCAATGGCATGCAGGATGTGGGTTTTCCCCATGCCGTTCGCGCCGTGAAGCACGATCGGATTATATTGCGGCTCTGGGTTCGCAATGACCTGCTTGGCAACGGCGAGTGCCAGCTCATTGCTGGGGCCAACGACGAAATTGTCCAGCGTGAAGCGCGCGCGCGCGGCCTCGCTAACGGGCAGGGGCGCTGTGTTTTGCAAAGAGGAAGAGGCGGCGCGCGTCCCGCTCCGGTTCTGACTTGGAATGCCGGGTAGACCGCTCCGCCGATCGCCAGCGGGACGTTTCGCTCTCAGGCCAGAGGGGCGTGATCCCGCGACGATGCGCACACTGCGGGGTGGATCGACGCGGTCATGCTTATTCCAAAGGCGGCGAAGCGTTTCAGCATATTGGCTGTTGATCTTGGACGCGACGAAGGCGCTGGGCGCTGACAAGGTAACAGTGTGCGCGTCTGCGCCCGCGATGAAAAGCTGCGCCGTCCAAGCGCGGTGGACGTTCCGCCCAAGCGCCCGGGCTAAATCATCATTGACGGCTTTGAAGGTGTTGTGCGCGCTCTGAACGGGCGGTTCGCCAGTATACAGGTCAGGAGTCGTTTCAGAGACCTTGCTGACCGTATCACCCACTCGACCCATTTACGTCACTCCGCACGCCTCTAGCAGGTTCGCTTGAGTGCAAACCCTTGTTTTGTATAATAATATTGGAAAACGTTGCGCGACTGATCCCCCAGCACAACACGTTTCCGGCCCGAGAATGACAGCCTCAGCTGCCAAGCTCGACACCTTTTAAACCGACTCTTTTTGGCTGGGTCAACGGACGAATCACGTGATTCTTGCGCAAAGATTTCTTGACTCAAAAAAAGCTAAGAATCGCAATTCTCTAGCTGTCAAAAAAACTTCATGTCGATGTCAGAAAATTCAGACACTTGTCCCGACACCTTCAGATTTTTTGTCTTTTGTGAGTGGCGTTGAGGGAACTCATTTCGTTAGCGATCTGAGTTCTGCTCTTTGCAAGGGAGATTGGTGGCACTGGGTTCTAGCAAGTCCCTGATAACTCCAGGTACAAAAAAAACCGGGCTTTGGGCCCGGTTGATGTTCGACCTGTAATGTCGCTTTGCTTAGTCTTAGCCGAGCGCCTTAACCCGTGAGGAGAGGCGGCTGATTTTCCGGCTGGCTGTGTTCTTGTGATAAACGCCCTTAGACACGGCGCGCATCATGACGGGCTCAGCCGCTTTCAGCGCTTCCGTTGCTGTTGACTTATCGCCGGCGGCCAGTGCGTCTTCGACGCGGCGCAGGAAGGTGCGGACTTGGCTGCGACGGGCTTTGTTGACGGCTGTCTTGCGGGCCATCTTGCGGACATTCTTCTTGGCAGAGGACGTATTTGCCATTCTATTTTCTTTCGTCTGTGTCTATCTGAGCGCTTCTGTTTAATGAGAGCGCGTCTCGTCTAAACGTAAGCGAGCCCACCCAAAAGGGCAGGCCGTAATCGAGCGCGGCCATTAAGCGGCAAGTCTTGCCCTGTCAACACAGCAACTGCGCTAGCACATGCTGTCTTTGCGCCCTATGTAGCCGCCCATGCCTACGACGACTTATCCTACACTTCAATTCGCCCACTCAGAAACGACGGAAGCGATCCGAGAGACCGTGCATCAATTTGCGACCGATCGAATCGCCCCGATTGCGGCAGAGATCGACCGCACGAATGAATTCCCGCGCCAGCTCTGGCCCGACATGGGCGAGCTCGGCCTGCACGGCATTACGGTTGCCGAAGACGATGGGGGGCTGGGCCTCGGCTATCTGGATCACACGATCGCCATCGAAGAAGTCAGTCGGGCCTCAGCCTCGATCGGACTGTCTTACGGCGCGCATTCTAATCTCTGCATCAATCAGATCGCGCGTTGGGGCAATACGGATCAGAAGGCCAAATATCTGCCCAAGCTGATTAGCGGCGAACATCTGGGTAGCTTGGCCATGTCCGAGCCGGGCGCAGGCTCTGATGTCATGTCGATGAAATTGCGCGCAGAGTCGGCCCAAGGCGGCTATCTGCTCAATGGCAATAAAATGTGGATCACCAACGCGCCGACCGCCAACACATTGCTGGTCTACGCCAAGACGGATCCCAGTGCGGGATCCAAGTCCGTCTCGGCCTTTTTGATTGAGAAGGATTTTGAAGGCTTCTCCACCGCCCAAAAGCTCGACAAGCTAGGGATGCGGGGTTCTGATACATGTGAGCTGGTCTTTGAAAACTGCTTTGTGCCGGAAGAGAACCTCGTCGGCGAAGTC
The DNA here is from genome assembly GCA_963922935.1 of uncultured Alphaproteobacteria bacterium. Taxonomy (GTDB): domain Bacteria; phylum Pseudomonadota; class Alphaproteobacteria; order Caulobacterales; family Maricaulaceae; genus Litorimonas. Next base: position 6,607 of record CAWUKE010000086.1, read on the forward strand.
GGGCAGGGCGCGGCGATCTTGATGAGCGGTCTCGACTATGAGCGCGTGGTGCTATCCGCCGTCTCCATTGGCATCATGCAGGCCTGCCTCGATGTGGTGCTGCCTTACATCCATGAGCGCAAGCAGTTCGGCAAATCCATCGGCGAGTTTCAGCTGATCCAAGGCAAGCTGGCCGATATGTATGTTACGCTCTCCACCGCGCGGGCCTATTCCTACGCGGTCGCCGCCGCCTGTGATCGGGGCGAGACCACCCGCAAGGACGCGGCGGGCTGTATTCTCTACGCGGCGGAAAAAGCCACTCAGATGGCGAGTGACGCGATCCAGCTGCTCGGTGGAAATGGTTATATCAATGACTACCCGACGGGCCGCCTCATGCGTGATGCGAAACTGATGGAAATCGGCGCCGGGACCAGCGAAATCCGCCGCTGGCTGATTGGCCGGGAACTCTTCGGCGAAACGGCTTAGTCTTCCATCTGAACCTTTTTGTATTCTGCTCCGACTAACGTCACATGGAGCCTGAAAACCATATCAGCTTTGCCGTGCGATCCGCGCGCTTAGCCGATGAAGCGCGACAGGGTAGTCAGATCGCTTTCGGGCAGTTGCTGCAATTATGGCATCCGCGTTTATTGGCATTTGCTCGCTTGAAAGCGGGGTCTGAGGCCGAAGACGTTTTACAATCGGCCAGTCTGACACTCGCGCAATCAATACACCGTTTACAGGATCCGACCCGCTTTGGTCCCTTTGCCATGACCATTATCGTGCGCCGCAGCGCCGATATGGTGGGGGCCAATCAACGTGAGCGTCGTCGGCGCGCAGCACTCAGCGATCAACCTGAAGGGCCAGCGCCTGATCCTGTCCGACAGCTCGCTTTGCGGCAAGCGCTCAGCCAGATGCCGGCTGATGCCCGCACGCTATTGACCTTGCATCATGTTGAAGGGTTGACCGGCACGGACCTCGCCAAATTGCTCAACCTCCCGCTGGGAACCGTAAAATCCCGGCTCCATGCGGCCCGAAAACGGTTGCGCCAAATCTATGAAGGAGATTCTAATGGATAATTTTGACAAAGAATTGGATGCCGCGCTTCGCGCCGATCCGATTGATGAACGCGGCTATTATAAAGAGGCGTTTGCGAGCTTAAGGGGTGAAGGCGCGTCCTTACGCATTGTTGCGTGGGTCGCGATCATGCTGTTCGCGGCAGGCCTCATTTACTGTCTAATCATGCTGATGTTTCACGCGCGCGAGGTAGAGGACCTCATTCGTTATGGCGTTTGGGCGATCATTTTCAATCAGGCGCAGATCGCGATGAAGCTGTGGTTTAATATGCAGCTGAACCGACGCGCCTTGGCGCGCGAGATCGCGATGATAAAACGAACCACTTAACCTTCATTCGCCTTTTCATCCCGCCGCAAGGTCTGGCGCAGAAGCTCCCGGCCTTGCTCAGCACGTTCGGCCAGGGCGTTAATGTCGTCGCGCAGGTGGAAGGTCTCGCGCACGAGCTCATAATCCATGCGCAGGAATTCCCGCGCAATGTCTTCGGCGTCTTCTTCCTCATGACCCATACGGGTTAGGACATAGCGCCCCATGGCGAGCGCGCCCCGTATGGTTTCGCGCTCCGCAAAATCGACCTCTTCGGCCAGCAGGTCGAACAGGTGAACCCGCCCGCGCGCCCGCACCACGAGGGTCGCTTGCGGGAAGGTTTTTTTGATCAGTTTTACGACGCGATTGCTCACATCCCGATCAACGAGCGTGACCACAATGATGCGGGCCTCTTCAGCGCCAGCTGTGCGGAGTAGCTCCATGTCTGTTACGTCGCCATAAAAGACACGCTCGTTAAACTGCTTCAGGAATTCAATATGCTCGCCATTATTGTCGATAACGGTGACGGGAATGCCTTGCGTATCGAGCAAGCGGCCCACAATCTGACCAATCCGGCCATAGCCGAGGATCAAGACGGGGTGATGTTGGTTGAACGGCGCTTCCCCCGTTAGGGTGCTGGCCTTTTCAAAGCGCGGCGCGATGAGTTTGTCGAAGATGAGCAGCATGAGCGGCGTCAGCGCCATGGACAGCGCAATGACTGTCAGCAGGACCGTATTGGCCTCCGGGCTGATCGCGCCTTCGACAAGGGCGAAAGAAAAGATCACAAAGCCAAACTCCCCTGCTTGGCAGAGCAGCGAGGCAAAGAAGAGGTTGCGCGGCAAAGCCAGTTTGAACAGCGCGCCAATCCCAAACAGCACGATGAATTTCAAAGCCATCAGCCCGACGGTCAGCGCGATGACAAGCCCCGGATTCGCGCCGATAAAAGCGAGGTCCAAGGTCATCCCAACACTGATGAAGAACAGCCCGAGCAGGAGGGCTTTAAACGGTTCAATATCGCGTTCGAGCTGGTGACGATATTCACTATCCGCCAG
>CAWUKE010000087.1:0-8926 GCA_963922935.1 uncultured Alphaproteobacteria bacterium
CGGGATGAAGATCACATTGCGCTCGTCATCCACGGATCGCCGGAATGGTCAGACAAAAACACTGAGACGGATCGTGCAGTCGTGCAGAAAACATTGCTGGATTGCGCGTCCGCTCTCTGCGGGGTCGATCTTTCGCAAGCTCCACATATTGCCCTGCATCGCTGGCTCTACGCCTATTCCGATGAGGGGGTCGGAGAAGAATGCCTAATTGATGCAGACAGCGGCATCATTCTGGCGGGCGATTGGTGCGTCGGGGGACGGGTCGAAGGCGCATTTGTCAGCGGACGCGCCGCAGCGGAGACGGTTAAAGCCGAATTGACGTAAAGCTATCCGCCGCTTGCGCTTCGTTCCGCTTAGCTTTCTTCTGTGGTCGCCTCGACCTCTTCATCGCCGCCAATCTGACGAATATTGTCGTTTGTGTTTTTCTCAATCAGATAGCGATGGGGATCGAGGATGACATGCGTCGGTCGGTCAGGGAGCGTGAAGGTGAGGGTGGTTTCTGCCTCTGTCACGCGAACCATCTTATAATCATCGACGAAGGCGCCCAGGTCATCCTTAGGATCTTCAAGATAGAAGGCGACAGGTATCCACTCATCTAGAGTCGCACCTTCGATCTCAGAGATGGACGTTTCTTCGCCGTCTTCCTCGCTCGCATAGGTCTTGTCGAGCGTGATCGGAAGGGAGATGTCAAATTGACCATCTTCGCGTTCTGTCACGACGGGGTCATCAGAAATCGCTAAGTCCCAGAAGGTGATGTTGTTCCAATAATCATCAATCAGGCCGTGATAATCGGGATCGATCTCTTCTTTAAGGATATCGAGTAATTCGAGTGTTGTCGGATAGGGCGCGCCTTTGGAGCCATGATGTTCCATTAAGAACCGTTTGACCGCACGCTGCACAGGTTGATTGCCCGCAATGCCGCGCATACCCCAGAAGACCCAACTCGCTTTGTTATAGTTGAGGTAAACCTGCATCTCGACTTCCGCCAGAACAGGTTCTTCATTGGCTTCTGCGGTTCGCATTAAGAGGTAACGGCGTGTCGTCCGCTCTTCATGCATTCGCCGCGCTCTCTCAAAGTTATATTGCTTCTGATAGGCGAGCATGGTCGCATTTTCAGTCAGGCCTTCAGAGAGAACATTCGAGCCTTTGGCGAAAGCGCCAATCAGCTGGTGCGCGAACCACATATGGCCAATTTCATGCATAGTAACATAGCTGGCGAAATCGACATTTTGCGGGTCGGTCGCATCACCTGGATCTTGGACGAAGCCAATATTCTCAGAAAATGGAACGGTTCCGGCAAAGGCTTGCGCAAACCCACCATAGGGGAATTCCATAATGCGTAGCTGCGCATACTGATAAGGGCTGTAGGTCTCTGTGAACGTATCCATTGACGTATGCATCGCCCGGAACATCAGATCGACATTGAAATCATGTTCGGGGTGGAAATAGATTTCCAGAGAGACGTCTTCGCCGTGCGGGTTCTCCCATATTTCGGTCCTGACCTCATATTCCGCAGTCAGGAAAGAGAAGAAATTATGGATCGGGTTGATCGATTTATAGGTCCGGCAGCGTCGCCCGTCTGAGACGGTTTCGCCTCTAAATTTTCCGGGCGCGACTGGAATTTGGCTTTCATCGGTGCAGACTTCGGCTTCGAAGTCCACATAGTCGGCATATCCGGAAAAGGCCGTCAGAAGGTGATATTGCCGCGCTGCTTCGTCGTCCCGCTCAGGCCATTCCAGACGTTCGCCTAGATCGTTTTGACGGCGTTGATCCTGATTTTGCAGGAAGCCGGCTTCAAGATTGCCAAAGACAAGAAGCGCCGCCGTATTATTCACGAATGTCCCGTTCAGGCGGATCGACCCTCCTGAGGTGAGGCTTGGGGCGGTGAACTGTGTCGTGAAATCGACCGTGCGGCTTTCCCCCGGTTGTAAAGGCGGATCAAACTCCACCATCTTCACATCAAATTCTTTGGCGAGCCGATCGGCCACATCTTCGCCGGAAACAGGAGAGGCGCCTTCAATGTCGAGCTTCAGAAGATTGTCTAATCCTTGACCGGCGGAAACGGTCGTCCGCGAGATCGCTTCATCATGCGGATTGTCGATGATGTAGGAGCCCGTAAATGTCGCTGTGCGGTCTTGCGGATAGAATTGCGCATCCACTTTCACATCCACGATACGCGGCTCTGGCATTTTCCAGAGATCGCCCACCAGCTTTTCGTATTCGGCGGATTGCGCCTGCCGTTGTTTCGCATTGCGGTAGTCGCGATCCTGATAGTCTGACAGACCGGCATAGCCAAAGCCAAGGAACAACGCGAAACCCAAGGCTGCTGTGGCCAGAGAAGGTATCGTGAAGCGGTTACGCATAGTTGTCAGGCGATCGAGGAGTCCGACTTGCAAACCCCGCCGCCACAGCCAGACGGACAGGGCGCCTAAAATCAGGATCATGCCCATCCAATATGCGAGTTCCCAGAAGAAGGTATGCGGGGCTGAGAAGCCAGCCATTTCGGAGTAACCCCCCGCGCTGACACTGCCGAAATTCATCAAGGGATGATAAAAAGGCAGGAGGGAGATAAACCAAACAAGGCCGATTAAAACGGCCCCGGCCACGAGCATCCCAATAATCCGACCGGGCATGAAGTTCTGGATAAACATGACCAGCATGGCCAATAGGAAGAAGCGAACAAAGAAGTTCACAATGCCAATGGCAAGGAAGGTTGTTGGAACAACGGGGGTCTTGCCAAAGCCGACGACGGCTTGTGTAATCATACCAGCGATCAAAAGACCGAGAATGATCGTCAGCAATACGCCCGCCATGGCGCCCCATTTCGCATAGAGCAGGGAAACGCTGCGCACCGGTGTGGCGTCCATGATGCCGTGCATATTCGCGGTCCGGTCGCGCCACATGATATCAGACCCAAAGAAGACCATAATGATTAACATGGGCAGTAATAGTGACCCCAGAGCCACTTGTGTCATGAAGCTACTGGTCGGCATGGCCGTGCTGGTACCAAGCAGAAGGGTCACAAGAAGGATGAAGCCGAAGAGGCTAATCGCAATGCCCATCAAGATCATGAACGGGACACTTCGGACAGTCGTTAAATATTCAAACTTCAATCGCGTCCAAAAAGCCTGAAGCGTGAACCCCGTCGTCAGTGTGGGTGAAACAGGGGTGACTTTATTCGGTGCCGGAGGCGGCGTTTCATCAACCTGGCGCTTACCCCGACGCGTGTGAATGCCACGCGTCGACAACACAAAGGCTAACCCGAACAAGGCCAGCCCAAGGCTGCCATAGATCAACCGATTTAGGCCCACCCATCCCATGATTGGGGCCATCTGGCTGTTTTGTTCCGCTGCGGACCAGAACTGTGTTTCAAAAAAGAGGGCATTATCCCCAAACGGTGTCGACATGGCGCCGAGCCATTCAGGTGGGTTCTCACCCGCGACGACGCCGCCAACCAGGTAAAGAACGAGCAATCCGACAGCACTGACATAAACAAGCGTTCGGTTGCGTGTTGTGACGGCGATTGCCGTGTAAATGCCTGAAACAATCAGGGCGTTTACAACAATAAAGAGGAAAAACGGTTGGATATAGTGGATGATATTGAACGATTGGAATGTCGCCTCATCCGCCCAGGGCATAAAGGGCCCGGCCATTGTGCCAATAACCAATCCACTTAAGGCGATCGTGGTGGCAACCCAAACCCCGATCATGCGGGTCAAGATCATTGCCGGTGTCGACACAGGCGTAGCGTGAATGATTTCGAGCGATTTATGCGTGTCGTCTCGCATCACACCTGTCACGACGAAAACCGCCGCGAAGAATATCGATAAAAGGCTGAAGGACGAAATTATGGCGGCAATCGGTATCGCGCCGTTCGTTTTGACGCGCGCACCGCCTGGGGAAAACGATTCGACCGACGCAAACAATACGCCAATGCCGATCATGACAATCAGGGCGAGCCAGAACCCGATTGTCCGAATGTGAAGGTTGAGCTCAAAGCCAAGAAGATTACGCAGCACGCCGAATGCCTCCACCCATCAAGCCGTTCAGATGCGCAAAATAGGCATCTTCCAAAAGTGTATCGCGCTTTGTCCAGCTGTCATCGGGAGCAGAGTCCGATAGAACGCTAACAACCGTCGCGCCGCGAAGGCGTCGCGTGGAAAGAACGGGCATGGACCGTTTCATCGCGTCCACTTCGTCATCGCTTTCAATAGATTTCGTCCACACTCGGCCTTCAATCTCGGCCACAAGATCTTCTGGCGCACCGCGGACGATCAGGCGGCCTTCACCCATGACACCCATATCGGTGCAGAGGTCCCGCACGTCTTCGATAATATGAGTGGACAGAATAATGATTTTATCATCACCAGCGCGCGACAGGATATCCAGAAAACGTTGGCGTTCCAGCGGATCGAGACCAGCCGTGGGTTCGTCGACAATGATAAGCTGCGGGTCACCCAGCAGGGCCTGCGCAACACCAAAGCGCTGCCGCATACCGCCGGAATAGGTCGCCACAGACGCCGTCCTATGGGTCCAAAGATTGACCATATTCAGCAATGTCTCGACTTGTTCTTTTCGCGCGGCCTTATCCGTGATGCCTTTCAGGACCGCAATATGATCCAAAAGCTGCAATGCGCTCATGCGCGGATAGACGCCAAAGTCCTGGGGCAAGTAACCCAGCGCGCTTCGGACGACATCTGGGTCCTGAGTGATGTCGGTTTTGTTGTAGAATATTGTCCCATCGCTCGGCTCTTGCAGCGTTGCGATCGTTCGCATCAGGGTGGATTTTCCTGCCCCATTGGGTCCAAGCAGGCCAAATAGACCGGGGCCGAGAGTTAAGCTCACATCGTGAAGCGCTGTGAAATCGCCAAAGCGTTTCGTCAGATTGCGGATTTCGAGCATAATTGGACCTCATCAAACCGAACTCGTGTCGAGCTTGATGAAATCACAGCACATTTCATATCGAAAAACAATATGTATATTGTCTCTCGATAAGAGACAACTTGAAGCGTCACGCCGCTTCAGAGCTTACGCTGTGCGGACAGTTTCCACATCCAATTCATGTTCGCGGACTTTGCGATACAGCGTCGAACGTCCAATGCCTAAGCGGCGCGCCACTTCGGACATATGGCCGGAATAGGTCTGGATCGCGAACTCGATCAAATCCCGTTCGATATCTTCCAGCGTCCGTAAATGCCCCTCGCGGTCGAGGACCGAAACGCTATTATCATCCGTCTCTGTCGTTTTCATAACGAGGCTATCGAGTGGTCCTGGCTCTGGTAAATCCATGCTGGGCGTCAGGCCACTGATCTGCGGAAAGTCCTGCGGACGCAACTTATTTCCGTCTGAGAGGATCATGGCGCGGAAGATCGTGTTTTCGAGCTGTCGCACATTACCTTTCCAGTCATGGGCTTGTAGCAGTTTCAATGTTTCAGCGGTCGCGCCTGAGACATTCATATTTTCCTGCGCATTAATACGCGAGACGAAGTGGTTCAGCAGGGCCGGTATGTCTTCTGCGCGTTCACGCAGAGGCGGAACTGCAATCGGGAAAACGTTGAGGCGGTAATAGAGGTCTTCTCGGAACGTGCCTTCCGAGACGCATTCGGACAGATCGCGGTTGGTCGCGCTGATGATGCGTACGTCGACAGGAACCGGGCGTTTCGAGCCAATCGGATCCACTTCGCCTTCTTGCAAAACACGCAGAAGTTTAACCTGCATATCGAGGGGCAGTTCGCCAATTTCGTCTAGGAAAAGCGTGCCTGTATGGGCTTCCTGAAATTTCCCCAAATGTTTGCTGTTCGCGCCCGTAAACGACCCTTTCTCGTGACCAAACAAGATGGATTCGACGAGCGTTTCAGGAATAGCGCCGCAGTTTACCGTAATGAACGGCTTCGCCGCGCGGTCACTCGCTCCCTGAATGGCGCGGGCAATCACTTCTTTGCCGACACCGGACTCGCCTGTAATCAGGATGGGAATAGAGGCCTTGGCGCCCCGTTCACCCATCGCCACAACAGGACGCATGGCGGCTGAGTTACCGATCAGATCATCAAATGTCAGGATACCTGAGGTTTCCTTCTTGAGACGCGAAACCTCTCGCGTGAGTGATTTCACTTCCAACGCATTCCGGATGGAAACGATGATGCGCTCAGGTGCGGCGGGCTTAACGACAAAATCGCGTGCGCCGCCTTTCATTGCGGCGACCACGGCCTCGATCGATCCTGTTCCGGTTAGGACGATGACAGGCAATTCCGCCCGGTTTTTCTGCAGCTCAGTGAGGACATCCATGCCGTCACGCCCGGGCATAACAAGATCGAGCAACATCACATCAATCGGAGAGGCATTTGCGCCTGTTGCCATCCGCAAGGCTGTATCGCCGTCGCCGGCTTGTAAGACTGAAAAACCAGAGCGTTCGACGACAGCTTGCAGGAGACGACGCTGCGTTGGATCATCGTCTACGATCAATACGGTCTTGGCCATCCCACCCTCACTTTATCCCGCGCGAAATCACGCATGGAGAATCACCTTCTTTCCCACCCTGTGCCAGAGGGAGGTGAAAGTTCGGCCAAAGATTAGGGTTAGGACCGCGTTAACAGACGCGAAGCTGCGCAAAACTGTAACGCCAACGCTTGCCGCCACGCCACGGCTTTGGTAGCGGCTGTGTGATTAATAAATGTGATCACCGTAAATAGGGACCATCATGGCTGACACGAATTATAACCGTGGCGAAATGGAAATTGACGACCAGGAAGACACATTTGGCGGCTTTATGAGCATGTCCATGTATGGTGGCGCGATCATAATCGTGGCTTTGCTGGCCCCGATCATGATTTTCGCCATGAATATTGCTTGGCCCGTGGCGTTTTTGTCTTCTGTCATTTTGGGCGTCTTGATAGGCATTATTCTGAAGTTCCAAGCGCGCTGGTATGTCTTGCTAGTAGCTGTTGCGGTTTTGCTGGCGATCCTCGTCTTGATCGGAATGGGTATTGCCTCTCTGATGGGGTAGCGGTTGGCACCTGTAATGAAGACAATCCCGCGTTTGGGGTAAAAATTTTCATTCTATACAAGAAAAATTGCCGCATCGTCTCCAAACGTTTGCGCGTACCAAAAAGTTTTGCTTAGGGACACCTCTGGAACAAGCCTGGGGAATCTATGCAGATCGCTGTCCTAAAAGACGTTAACACCAAAAGCGCCGAAGCGCGTGTTGCCGCGACCCCTGATACGGTTGCTGGCTATATAAAGGCCGGCCATAAAGTCAGCGTCGTTAAAGGTGCGGGACAGGCCGCTAATTTCTCGGATGCTTCTTACAAAGACGCTGGGGCATCACTTTCGACATCCAATAGTACAGCTGTCAAATCGGCGGACTTCGTCCTGTCGATTACAGGCGGGGATGCGAAACTTCTAAAGGCCATGAAATCCGGCGCTGGGATAACCGGCCTGATGAACCCAACCGATCATCCCGCTTATGTCAAAGCTGGGGCTGAAGCTGGCGTGACACTTTTCGCCCTCGAATATATTCCGCGCATTTCCCGAGCGCAGAGCATGGATGTCCTGTCCAGCCAGTCTAATCTTGCGGGCTACCGCGCTGTCGTGGAATCAGCGACGGAATATGGTCGGGCTTTCCCGATGATGATGACGGCGGCCGGGACTGTTGCGCCCGCCAAGGTGTTTGTGATGGGTGCTGGGGTTGCAGGCTTACAGGCGATTGCGACGGCGCGTCGGTTGGGCGCGGTCACAACAGCGACAGATGTCCGACCCGCTGCGAAGGAACAAGTCGCTTCACTCGGGGCGAAATTCATCGCGGTTGAGAATGACGAATTCAAAGAAGCGGAAACAGCCGGTGGCTACGCCAAACAAATGAGCGAGGATTATCAACGCCAACAGGCCGAACTCGTCAGTAAACATATCGCTAAACAAGACATAGTGGTCACGACAGCTCTGATCCCCGGGCGCGCGGCGCCGATTTTGGTGACGAAAAAGATGCTGGATGGTATGCGCCCCGGCTCCGTGCTGGTTGATCTCGCGGTCGAACGGGGCGGCAATGTCGAAGGTGCAAAACTTGGCGAAGTCGTCACAACCAAAAACGGCGTCAACATTGTCGGATATGAGAACTGGCCGAGCCGTATGGCGTCTGACAGCTCCAACATGTTTGCGCGAAACCTCAAAGCGTTCCTCCCACTCGTCACAGACGAAGACGGATCATACGCGCCTAATTGGGATGACGAGATCATCAAGGGCTGCGCGCTGACCAAGGACGGCGAAATCATCCACGAACGGGTGAAGGGATAAGACAATGACCATAGCGCTCATTATGGCTGGCGGCGGGGCCGTTTCACCACTCATCTTCCAACTCGCGATTTTCGTTCTCGCGATTTTTGTCGGCTATTATGTCGTCTGGTCTGTGACGCCCGCGTTGCACACGCCGCTCATGGCTGTGACAAACGCCATTTCCTCGGTGATCATCGTCGGCGCGCTGGTTGCTGTGGCAGCGGGCACGCAAGGTGGATCAGGCATTTCAACGACAGCGGGGCTGATCGCCGTGGCACTTTGTGCCGTGAATATCTTCGGTGGCTTCCTCGTGACCCAGCGCATGCTGGCCATGTATAAGAAGAAGGAGAAGTAGGGTGTCGTTCCAACTCTCCGCTGATCTGGCCGCTGTTCTCTATACAGTTTCCGCCGTCCTCTTCATCCTGGCCTTACGCGGGCTGTCAAACCCCGAAACCTCCAGACGCGGCAATCTGTTCGGCATGATCGGTATGGTCATTGCTGTTGTCACAACCGTTCTTGTCGCTGGACTTGGGGGCCAAGGGCTTCTCCTTGCAGGCGGAGGTCTGGCTGTGGGCGGTATTGTCGGCGCATTCATCGCGAAGAAAATCCCGATGACGGACATGCCGCAGCTTGTGGCGGCATTCCACTCGCTGGTGGGTCT
>CAWUKE010000088.1:0-8749 GCA_963922935.1 uncultured Alphaproteobacteria bacterium
CGCCCTCTGAGGGCTCGCGAGAAAGCGGAGCGATCGTGCGCAACGATACGGGCGTTTATGAAGGCGGTGAGATTTCCATGTTCTACGATCCGATGATCGCCAAACTCTGCACATGGGGCGAAGATCGCGGTATCGCGTTGGCGGCGATGCGCGATGCGCTGGATGTGTTTGAGCTGGACGGGATCGGGCATAACATTCCGTTCCTGCAAGCCGTCTATGACCATGACCGTTTCATTCGCGGTGATATTTCAACGGGCTTCATCGCCGAGGAATATCCGGACGGCTTTACGGGCGCGGAGCCGAATGCCGGTGTGATGCGCAAACTCGGCGCTGTCTGCGCGCTGATGCACGATATTTCGGAACATCGCGCGGCACAGATCGAGGGCAGCTTGCCGAACCATGCGCGGCACATCCCGGACCTCTGGCACGTCTCGGTGGGCGACCGGCACTACACCGCCGACATTAAAGGCGAACGCGGCCTACGCACGATCGTCATGGACGATCCCGAAGAGGCCAAGGCCGCGATTGAGATGGAAGTACTGGTCAATTGGCGTCCGGGGCAGGGCTTGGTCCGTGCGCTGGTCGATAATCAGGCGCTGAACTTCCAGGCGGAAAAACGCCCGGAGGGCTATCACATCCGCCACCGCGGCTGCGCCTTTGATGTCACCGTCCGCACGCCTGCGGCGCAGTCTCTATCGCAATTCATGCCGGAAAAGGTCGAAGCCGATACGTCCAACATGCTACTCTGCCCCATGCCCGGCGTCGTTGTGCGCTTGTTAGTGGGAGAAGGCGAAACGGTCGAGGACGGCCAAGCGCTGGCCGTTGTGGAAGCCATGAAGATGGAAAACACACTGCGGGCCGAAAAGCGGGCGAAGGTGTCCTCCGTCAAAGCGGCCGAAGGCGACAACCTCGCCGTGGACGAGATCATCATGGAGTTTGAAGCGGTTTAAGCGCGGGTTGCTGCGCCTTAATCCGTTTCGTTGTTAAATAATGTCGCGATGTCGATTTCATCAACGCCGTTGGTGAATGCCTCGGTGATATCCTGACTGCGCAGAATGTAGCTATAGCGTCCGGTATTTCGCGGATCTAAAATGACGAGGTCAGGTAAGGCGTCACCGGATATGTCTGGAATGACCGACAGGCCGCGTCCTAACCCGCTCACATCGAAACGCCCTTTTATGGTGAGAACGTCCCCGCCCATGAGGGTCGCGAGGTCAAGCGTCATTGTGGCAGGATCGACGATCGCACTTGAGAGAATGAAAATCTGCGATGCATCAGCAATCGCGATTTCAGGAACCATATCGCCTGTCATATCGCCCAGGATAGCCGCGCCGATATAGGGGAAGCCGAGAAACTCTTCCGTCGCTTCCAAAACCTCGGTTTGAGGAAAGGACCCGCTTCCGCCTGGAAAAAGACTGCGAAGCCGTTCCCCATATTCAATGCCGCCAATTTCGCCGGAGAACTTTTCAAACGCATAGACAAGGTCGGATAGACCGTCCCCGTCCAGGTCCGCTCTGGATCGGGCAAAAATCGGTTCGTTGATGTTTGAATCGAGACCCGTACTGGCCACCAAATCTTTCATGATCAGATCAAGATAGCTCTGCCGTCCATTTGTGATGGTGTCAGCCACCGCTTCGCTTGTGATGACGATATATCCCGTATCAGTAGAGACGATAATCTCGTCCAGGCCATCGCCCAGAAGGTCATCGATCGTGGTGATATAACGATGCCCGCCTTGGATAAAATTGTCGGTTTCGGCTTCGAACAGTTCCACAACAAGATCAGGGGTTTGACCGGAGAGGGCAAATCCGGTGCCGGCCGTAATTTGTGCTTGAAGACCGGACCCACGAACGATGTAAGTGTGCCCGTCAAAATTCGTATCAAGCTGCGTGATAATCGCATCGAGGAGGCCATCGCCATCAACGTCAGTACGACTAAAGCCTGTTTCAAAATTCCGAGAAATTCCGGGCGTTGTTGGGATCGTAATCGCGAAGCCTTGTGTGTCGCTCAAGGTTGATAGATCGAGCGAGGTCAGGGTTTGGTCGTTGAAGACGGAGCCATAAATAAGGAAGGCGATAGGCGTATCAGCACCGGTCTCAGGAGACGTTTGGCTGACCCCTACAAGCAGTTCGCTTACGCCGTCGCCATCCATATCGGATAGGCTCGTCGCTGTGAGGCTCTCTTGAGACACAGACAGATCTGCTGTGGCGCCGACCTGCTTGGTTAAAAAGATGCCTTGTTCCGCGGTTAGCGTGCTGACATCCAAGGTCGCGCCATCATTTGCAACCAGCAGGTTCTCTAAGACTTCGCCGTAGAGGATGTAACCGCCGGGCTGTTGGATGTCGGGGTCAATCCTGACCGTTTTTTCGATGAAGTGATCAGACAGTCCAAGTCCATTGACATCATCTAAGGGGGCCGAAAGTTGAATTTGACCAAAGGAAGCGGGCTGACCATCAATGCGAATACCTGATCTCACGGAGCCAATGACGTCAGCGACCCTGAATTTTGCGTTGCAGCCTGCCGTGTCTGCGCCAACGTTGAAATTGCTGGAAACGTCGAAGGTCAGATCTTCCGGCAGTTCCTCGAAATCAAAGGCGCTCGTGACGGAGAGTGCGCCCGTGCTTGTATCGAAGGCAAATTGGTCATTGTAAGGGTCAAAACCCGCCGTATTCGAGATGAAGACATCTGAAAAAGACCCGGGTTCCTTCTCAGGGTCTTCCCCCTCAAATGTGAAAATGACCCCGGTCAGGTTTTCATCAAACGGAATAATATCAGGGGCAACGGTGCAGGTCGGCGGTTCATCAAAGTTTGTGATGGTGATCCGAATTGTTTCCGTGGTGCTGTCAGTGCCGTCCGATAAGGTGATGTTCTGTTCGTAAACATTGTCACCATTGACATCTAAAGGATTTTCAAAGTCGAACGATCCGTCCGGAGTGTTTGCAATCACCTCGCCGCTGTCCAGATTGACGGTAAATAAAGCGCCGTCGCCGCTTGTATCATCACTGATCGTGATCGGGTCACCATCAGCGTCATCCACAGTCAGAAAAAACTGAACCAGGTCGTTCTCAGCAAATGTGAATGAGGTGGCCGATGTAAACTCCGGCGCCGTATTCGGTGGCGGAGTTGTAACCGGTGGGGCCGTTGGTGTTCCACCACCACCGCTGCCCCCGCCTCCGCCGCAGGCGGTCAGCGACGCACCCATCAAAGCCGTCAGCGATAGAGTCGTCAGCCTCATTGATAATCCCCCTTATTCTTATTGCAACGAGCGTTAGAGTGATGTTTTTGGGGCTACAAGTGGGAAATGGTTTCTTTTGAGAGGTCTTCTAGAGGAGGCCCATAATCATTGAGGCTAGCAAATCGCTAGCTGAAGGCCCAAATGTGGCACAATGGCTCCCAACACACATCCCGACAGCTTCGATGCCACGCAAGAACGCGGGCTGATCGAGCAGCTCTCGGCTCTGCGTGGGCTTGTGCCTTATGTGCTACCGCCCGGCGATACGGGTGCGAAAGTTCGCACAGTCATTGCGCTCACCCTCGTGGTCATCAGCCAGTTCATTCTGGTCGGCGCACCGTTCTTTTTGGGTCGGGCGCAGGACGCTGTGGCGGAGTCCGCCGGGCGCGGTGATGCGTTTGCGCAAGTCGGGCTGTTTATTGCCTTTTTCATTCTTGGTTATGGCGGTTTGCGGTTGCTTTCGACACTGTTTTCGGAAGCTCGTGAATATGTCTTTGCCCCTGTCGCACAGCAAGCGCAGCGACGGATTGCGACACAGACTTTCTCGCATTTGCATCAACTTAGCCTGCGATATCATTTGGCAAAACGGACGGGCGGGCTCTCGCGGATTATCGAACGCGGGGTTCGGGCGATTGATTTTCTGTTTCGCTTTCTTCTGTTCAATATTGGGCCGACACTGCTGCAGCTGATCATTGCGGGTGCGGCCTTCGCGCTGGCCTATAATGGCTGGTTCGCCGTCATCGCGATTGTCGTCGTCGTCGCTTATGTGGCCTTTACCGTGATCACGACAGAATGGCGTCTGAAGTTCCGGCGCGAGATGAATAAGCGCGACACGGAAAGTTGGGCGCGCGCGGTTGATAGCTTGCTCAATTATGAAACCGTCAAATATTTCGACGCCGAACAGCGCGAAGTAGACCGTTACGATACCGCGATGGAGGCTTATGCCAAGGCGGCCATTCGCTCGCGGACGTCACTGGCGACCGTCAATATTGGGCAAAGCCTTCTGATGAATGTCGGCATCGTCGCGAGCATGATTCTAGCCGCCAATTATATTTTAGCCGGGTCGATGAGCACGGGCGATATGCTGACGATCACGCTCGTTCTAAACCAGCTCTACCGTCCGCTTAATATCCTCGGTTTTGCCTATCGTGAGATCAAACAAGCTCTGACCGATTTGGAGCGGATGTTCACATTGCTCGATGAAGCGCCAGAGGTGCAGGACGCTACGCATGCGCAGCCTATCGGATCGGTCACAGGTGAGATTGCTTTTGATGGCGTGGACTTCTTCTATGATCCTGATCGCCAGATTTTGGACGGTCTCACATTCAAAGCGAGAGCGGGGCAGACCGTTGCTATCGTCGGGCCGACAGGGGCCGGGAAGAGTACAATCTCGCGTATCCTCTATCGCTTTTATGACATTGCGGGCGGTTCTGTGACGATTGACGGTCAAGATATCCGAGACCTGGAACAAACTTCGCTTCGTGCGGCTATTGGGATCGTTCCGCAGGATACGGTCCTGTTTAACGATACGATCGGCTATAATATCGCTTACGCCAGACCCGATGCGACGCAGGCCGATATTGAACAGGCCGCGCGACAGGCGCAAATCCACGATTTTATCGCCGCCCTCCCACAAGGCTATGACACGCTGGTTGGGGAGCGGGGATTGAAGCTCTCTGGTGGGGAAAAGCAGCGTGTGGCCATCGCCCGGACCTTGCTGAAAGACCCGGCGATCCTGATCCTCGATGAAGCCACATCCGCTCTAGACAGCGCGACAGAGTTGGAAATCCAAGGCGCTCTCGCGACAGCCAGTGAGGGCCGGACGACGCTTGTGATTGCGCATCGTCTTTCGACCATTCAAGCGGCCGATCAAATCCTCGTCATGGAGGCGGGCCGCCTTGTCGAACGCGGCACACATACAGAGCTCTTAACCCAGAATGGGCTTTATGCAGAGCTTTGGACGCGCCAGAGCGAGTTGGAAGACGCCTGAACGAACGACCTAGAACGTATGCACCCAAGCGAGGGAGGCCGAGTCAAACGCCTCGCCGCCACTGCCAAGGTGATAGCGCGTGTAGTCGGCGCGGACAGCGTTGCGGTCATTCAGCGTAAATTCAGCCCCGCCGCCCCACGCGAAACCGTCTTCTGTATTTGTGGTTTTTGTGGTGATGCCCGCCACCGTTTCCTCAACTGAGCCTTCCGTGAAGTGGTAGCCAGCGCGCCCGCGTAAGGACAGATCACCGATCAACGGTACGGTCGTTGTGACAAATCCGGCTAGTTGATTTTCAATCATGCGCTCGGCAAAGATGCCGCCCGTATCATCTTCATCGCCGATAATGCCGTAGGACCCTTCAACTTCGACACCGACATAATTGGCGCTTTGATAGCCCATGCGCCCTTGCAATCCGACAAAGGGATCGCCGACTTCAAATTGCTGCGCTCCGAACGTGACATAGGCATGGCCCCGGTCGGCGCGCGCTGGCGCGTGACCGCGAAAACCAGACGTGTCGGAGCTCGGATATGTGCTGTAAACAAAGGGGGCTTCCGCATAAGAGACGGGTTGCGCGTAAGTGTGTGAAGGCGCGTAAGCTGATTGGCGACACGGATCCACAGCCACGCATCCGCTGTGTGTATAGGCGGTTTGAGCGCCTATATGCGGCGTCACGTTATGACGGATCGGTGCAGCGTGCTGCCACGTTACGTCGTGACTATGTGCGTTATGATGCTCATAGACATATGGGGATTGATAAGCCGCGCCACTATCCAGGTGGTGAAGTGAGCCGCTTTGGGGTCCCGCTTCATAATGGGCGATATCTGCGCCCCCCAGCAGGCTACATCCACTTAAAAGGGCTGCGCTTGCCGCGACAAAAGCTAAACGTCTCATATCATCCCTCCCGAACAGGCGCCCGGTTCCATTCACTGCCTTCCTATTTTGCGGAAGGTCATTTCGATTTCGAGATGGTCATAGCCGAATGTGTTTAGCGAACCGTGAATCCATCAGAAGCGTAGGGTTTAAAGAGCGACCCTTGGCAAAAGGGCGCCGCGAGCTTACGGCCCGCATCAAAATCATTCGCCAAGACGAGGCCCAACTATGTCATTCAAGAACCGCACATTGATCATGTCTGGCGGGTCCAGAGGGATCGGTCTGGAAATCGCCAAGAAAATTGCGGCTGACGGGGCCAATATTGTCATTTGCGCGAAGACAGCGGAACCGCACCCCAAGCTGGCGGGCACAATCTTCACGGCGGCAGAAGAGATCGAAGCCGCAGGCGGGCAGTGCTTGCCGGTTGTTTGCGATATTCGCGATGAAGACGCTGTGAAGGCCGCGGTCGATGCGGCGGTCGATCGCTTTGGTGGGCTCGATATCCTCGTCAATAATGCCTCGGCGATTTCTTTGACACCCACGACCGCCACGCCGATGAAGCGCTATGACCTGATGAATCAGGTCAATGCGCGTGGCACGTTTCTGATGAGCCAAGCCTGCCATCCGCACCTCAAGGCCTCTGCGGCTGACGGCCCCGGCAGCCACATCCTCAACATCGCGCCGCCGCTTGATCTCGATCCGAAATGGTTCGCGCGTCACGTCGCCTACACGATGGCGAAATATGGGATGAGCCTTTGCACACTCGGCATGGCCGAAGAATTTCGCAAAGACCGTATTGCCGTGAACTCGCTCTGGCCGATGACGTCGATCGATACGGCCGCCGTACGCAACGTTTTAGGCGGGGACGCGATGGCGAAAATGAGCCGCCTGCCGTCTATTATGGCGGATGCAGCCTATTATGCATTGAGCCGTGGCCCCGAGGAGACGGGTCAGTTCTTAATCGATGAACACGTCCTCAAGGCCGCAGGGGATTGGGACGCGGCCAAGTACCGACAGCCCGGCTATAATGGCCCAATCATGGCCGATTTCTTTGTTGATGCCGCGACGATTGAGGGCTCAGACGACGAAATCCTCGCCGCCCCTGGCTACTAACCCAATTTTAGGAGTCGATGATGGCTACCCTCAACGCAGTCGATGCGACAGCTGAGCAAATCGAGACATTTCTCTCCGGTCATAAAGACGGCGAACCCGTTTATATGTTGAACCTGCTCAAATTTAAAAAAGACGCGACCTATAAAGACGGCGAAAAAATAAGCGGAGCAGAAGCTTATGCCCGATACGCAAAAGCCTTTGGTCAGATGTTACGCGATTTGAAGATAGAGGGGGTCAAAACCGTCTATGGTGGGAAGGTTCTCGATTTTATGATCGGGCAGGGCGAGGGCGAATGGGATGCTGTCGCCATTGTGCGCTATGCGGATCGCAAAACCATGTTCGCGGCCGTGAGTAACGACACCTATCGGAGTTTTTACAAGCACCGCAAGGCCGGTCTCGCGGGGCAGTTGTTAATCGCCTGTGACGGGAGTGGGGTGTTCTAAAATCCCTGATTGTGTCCAGTTTTTGGGTCCTGTCGCTTTAAGGGCCTAAAAATTGAGTGGAAATCAGGCGATCTTTCCGACATAATTGGAACGCAATTTTAAACGAGACGTTGTTGCATTCATTGATCATTCATGAAGAATGATACTTTTTTGTAAGTTAACAGCCTCGTTAACGTTAGATATGTTGCGTCATAATTGGGAAGGATTAATTCATGAAGCGCTCTTTGTTCGCAGCAACGGTGTCCGCCGTTAGCCTGTCCCTTGCTGTGGCGGGTACCGCCTTGGCGGATGATGATAGCGGTTGGTATCTCCGCGGAAATGTTGGCGTCGGCGCTCACACAGAAACCGATCTGACAGGCGGTTTGTCGAGCCGCGTCCACGAAGACACAGGGATGCAAAGCCAGGCGGATATTGCCTACTCCCTCGGACTCGGTTACGACTTTGGCAATAATTGGCGCCTGGAACTCGATGGAGACCAGCTCTTCACAGAGACTGGTGCGATCAGCAACACGCCCAACAGTTACAGCAAATTGCGCACGACGAGCCTAATGCTCAACGCCTTATATGACTTCAACAACAGCAGCGCTTTCACCCCCTATGTCGGTGCCGGCGCTGGTTTTGTGCGAGGCGAAGGTAGCTACGCGGCGTCTGATCTGATCGCAAACGGCTTAGCGATTGCCCATCCCGCCTGTACCGCGCCGCGCGGCACACAGGTCGATGGCACGCTGGCCGGCGTGGCAACCTGCAACATCAATGGCGACGAAGATACAGCCTTTGGGTGGCAGGTCCTCGCAGGTCTAGGTTTAGACATTACAGACAATCTGACGTGGGACACGCATGCGACTTACCAAGACGCAGGATCCTTTGATTTCGATGGCGCCTCCACAGTCATCAGCAACACAGGCACAACAACCGTCACGCCGCTTTCCTCAGAGCTCAGCGGTGCCGGTCTTGTCTCTCTTATGACGGGTATTCGCTATCGCTTTGGTGGCTCAACGCCTCCACCACCTCCGCCTCCACCCCCGCCCCCAAACCCCAGGGAAGTCTCAGGGCAGGATGTGACCGGCCTGAAGCACAGCCCACGAAGCCCCGCGAGCCCAG